>JALYMX010000498.1 GCA_030773495.1 Actinomycetota bacterium
GTGCTGCGGACGGTGCCCGGCCGGGTCGTGGGGCCCGGGCACGGGTGCGTGGCGGTGGCGCCCGACAACGTGGCCGAGTACCTCGTCTACCACGCCTGGGACGTGGCGCACAGCGGGCGCTACGTCCACGTCGACCCGCTCGTGTGGACCGACGGCGGCCCGGCCTCGCCGGGGCCGTGCGTGGGCCCCCAGCGGCGGCCGCCCGAACCGCTGGTCCGCGACCTGTTCCAGCGCCCCCCCGTGGCCCTCGACCGGCGACGCTGGCGCGTCGACGGCGGGTGGGACGACGTCAGCCAGGAGCTGCGCCCGGTGGACGCCGCCTCGGCGAGCGCCGTCCTCGGCGTCGAGCCGCCCGCCCGGTGGTTGCTCGAGCTCAACGTGGCGTTCCCCGGCCCTCCCGGCGCCGGGCGGGGCGCCGGCGCCCTCACGTCCTACCGCGACGCCGACAACCACGCCGCCGTGCTGCTGCGACCCCACGACGCGACGCTGGTGTGGCGAGCGGTCCGGGACGGCGAGGAGTGCTCGGCGGTGATCGCCCGGCTGCCCGCCGGCTTCCGCCCGGGTGCCTACCACCGGCTCCTGGTACGCCGGGAGGGGCAGGCCCTCGGCGTCGTCCTCGACGGGGTGCACGTGGCGTCGGTGGCCGACGGCCTCGGGCCCGTCGCACCCGTCGGCCTGGTCGCCGTCGGAGGCCCGGCGGCGTTCGCCGGCGTGGCCCTCACCGACCTCTCGTCCGCGGTGCGCCCCGCCCATGCGCCGTAGGCTGCGCCCGTGAGCTTCGCCCGCCGGCCCCAGGCGCCCGAGGTCGGCTTCGATGAGCTGGCCGCCGCCCTGGAGCGGGGGGCGATGCTCGTCGACGTGCGCATGCCCGACGAGTACGAGCAGGTCCGCATCCCCGGCGCCGTGCTCATCCCGTTGCCCGAGCTGGGGCAGCGGGCGGACGAGCTGCCCCAGGGGGAGCGGGTCTACGTGATCTGCGCCGCTGGGTCACGCAGCCTGGCCGCCGCCGAGGCACTCAACGGCGCCGGGTGGGACACCGTCTCCGTCGCCGGCGGCACTCTCGGCTGGGCTGCGGAAGGGCGGCCCACTGCCGCCGGCCCGGCTGATCGTCCCGGGTGAGGCCCACGCCGTGACCGGTCGGCCTCGCTCGCGCCGGTTCCCGGCCCTCACCGTCGTCGCCACCGCCGCCGCCATGGTCGCCACCTCCGGCTGCTCCGCCCGGTTCGGTGTCCCCGAGCCGGCCACCGAGCAGGGAGAGGAGATCCTGTCGCTGTGGCGGGTGCTGTTCTGGGCGGCCGTCGGCGTGGGCGGCGTGGTCGTCGCCTTGCTCGCCTGGTCCCTCGTCCGCTACCGGGCGCGGGGCCGCACGGACCTGCCGGTGCAGACGAAGGGGAACTTCCGCCTCGAGGTGGTGTACACCGCCATCCCCCTCGCCGTCGCCGGCGCGCTCTTCGCCTTGAGCGTGAAGACCGAGGCGGACACCTCGGGGCGCGAGGAGCGGGCCGACGTCGTGGTGGACGTCACCGGGTTCCAGTGGCAGTGGCGCTTCACCTACCCGGCCCTCGGCGTGTCGGTGCTCGGGGTCCCCGGCGACCTCCCCGAGCTGGTCCTGCCCGTGGGCCGCGTCACCCGCCTGCGCCTGCGGTCGCCCGACGTCGTCCACTCGTTCTACGTGCCCGGCTTCCTCAACAAGCGTGACGCCGTCCCCGGGGACCTCACCAACGAGATGACCGTCCACCCGGTGCGCCGCGGCGTCTACGGCGGCCACTGCGCCGAGTTCTGCGGGTTCGACCACGCCCGCATGAACTTCCGCGTCCGCGTGGTGGACGACGACGAGTTCGCCCGGTGGGTAGCGGCGCAGCGGAGGGTGGGATGACCCTCGTCGACGAGCGGGCACAGCCGGCGCCGTCGCCTCCGCCGAGGGCGCAGGGGGGCGGCGTGCTCGCCTGGGCCACCACCACGGACCACAAGAAGATCGGGCTGCTCTACCTCGTCACCGCCTTCGTCTTCTTCCTCGTGGGCGGTCTCCTGGCCACCCTCATGCGGGCCGAGCTGGCCCAACCCGGGCTGCAGGTGGTGGGCCGCCAGGAGTACAACCAGCTGTTCACCATGCACGGATCGGTGATGATGTTCCTGTTCGCCGTGCCCATGGCCAGTGGGTTCGCCAACTACCTGGTGCCGCTCCAGGTCGGTGCGCCCGACATGGCCTTCCCCCGCCTCAACGCCCTCTCGTACTGGCTCTTCGCCGGCGGCGGGCTGGTGATGCTGTCGGGGTTCCTCACCGCCCGGGGGGCGGCCGACTTCGGCTGGACCGCCTACACGCCCCTGTCCAACGCCGTCTACGCCCCCGGCGCCGGCGCCGACCTGTGGATCATGGGCGTGGTGCTCACCGGGGTGGCCAGCGTGCTCACCGCGGTGAACGTGATCACCACGGTGATGAGCCTCCGAGCGCCGGGCATGACGATGTTCCGCATGCCCATCTTCACCTGGAACTTCCTGGTCACGAGCCTGCTCATCCTGGTGGCCTTCCCCGTCCTCACCGCCGCGCTGGCCATGCTCTTCTCCGACCGCCACCTCGGCACCTTCTTCTTCGAGCCCCGCGCCGGCGGCGAGCCGATCCTTTGGCAGCACCTGTTCTGGTTCTTCGGTCACCCCGAGGTCTACATCGTCGCCCTGCCCTTCTTCGGGGTGGTCACCGAGGTCATCCCGGTCTTCTCCCGCAAGCCGTTGTTCGGCTACAAGGCCTTCGTGCTGGCCACCCTGGCCATCGCCGCCTACTCCTTCACCACGTGGGCCCATCACATGTTCACCACCGGCGCCGTGCTGCTCCCGTTCTTCAGCGGGATGACGTTCCTCATCGCCGTGCCCACCGGGGTCAAGTTCTTCAGCTGGATCGGAACCATGTGGCAGGGCCGGCTCACCTTCGAGACGCCGATGCTCTACGCCGTCGGGTTCCTGCTCGTGTTCCTCATCGGGGGGCTCACCGGGCCCATGCTGGCGGCGGCACCGTTCGACTTCCACGTCCACGACACGTACTTCGTGGTCGCCCACATGCACTACGTGCTGTTCGGCAGCGCCGTGTTCGCCATGTTCGCCGGCCTGTTCTTCTGGTTCCCCAAGTTCACCGGGCGGCGCCTCGACGAGCGCCTGGGCAAGGTCCAGTTCTGGCTCATGTTCGTCGGCTTCAACCTCACCTTCTTCCCCCAGCACGTCCTCGGCCTCCAGGGGATGCCACGACGCTTCGCCGACTACCCGGCCGACGTCGGGTGGAGCGGGCTCAACCTGGCGTCCAGCGTCGGGCAGGCCTTCACCGGCCTGGCCATGCTGGTGTTCCTGGTCAACGTGGCCCGCGCCTCGAGGAGGGGCGCGGCCGCCGGCGACGACCCGTGGGGCGGCTACTCGCTGGAGTGGGCCACGTCGTCGCCCCCGCCCGAGCACAACTTCGAGCGCCTCCCCCGCATCCGTTCCGAGCGCCCCGCCTTCGACCTCCGCCACCCCGAGCTGGTGGCCGAACCGTGAAGGTCGAGTGGCGTCTCCTGGCCGGCCTCGGCGCCTTCGTGGCTCCCTTCGCCGCCCTGTACTGGTTCACCAGCTACGAGGAGGCCGGGTCGGTCATGCTGGTCTCCTTCGTGCTCGCGCTGCTGTTCCTGGGCGGCTACGTGCTGTCCCAGTCTCGCCGCACCGCCCCCCGCCCCGAGGACCGCACCGACGGGGCGCCGGCGCCCGAGGAGGAGGACATCGGCTACTTCCCCACGGCCAGCGTATGGCCCCTCGTCATCGGGATCGCCGCCACGCTGATCGGCTTCGGGCTGGTGTTCACCGGGTGGCTGGCCCTGCCCGGGCTCCTGCTCATGGCGCTCGCCGCCGTCGGCTACGCCCGCGACGCCCAGCAGGCCCACTGACTGCCCCGACTCCCTCGTTCTGGAGTACATAGGGCCCGGAATCCGGGCCCTATGTACTCCAGAACGGCATGGAGGTCACTCGGCGCGCGGCACGGCGTGGTCGGCGGTGCGGTACCCGCCCTCCGGCGTGCGCACCAGGCGGTGGCCCGGGTCCGGGCGCTCGGGCGGCGGGGCCTCCCGCCGGCCCAGCTCCCGGCACACCCGGCGGGTGACGAAGAACACGGCGGTGGGCAGCGCGAACACGAGGATGCGGAACAGCCGGGTGAGGGTCTCGGGCGCCACCTGGAAGGCGCCGGCCAGGACGTCGTTGCTCCCGGCCAGGAACAGCACGGCGTAGAAGGCGAACACGCTGGTGCCGATGGCGGTGCGTAGGGGCGCGTCGCGGGGGCGGTCGAGGAGGTGGTGGGTGCGGCGGTCGCGGGTGACGCGGGCCTCGAGGAACGGCCAGAGGTACAGCATCACGAAGGTGACGCCGGGCAGCAGGGCCCCGGGGACGAAGGGGTTGGGCACCACGAAGCCGAAGGCCCGCAGCTCCCACGCCGGCCACAGTCGAAGGGCGCCGTCCAGCCACCCCATGTACCAGTCCGGCTGTGAGGCGGAGGTCACGGCGGCGGTGGCCTCGGGCGTCTCGAAGGGGCCGTACACCCAGATCGGGTTGATCTGGGCCAGCCCTCCGAGCGCCGAGAGGACGGCGGCCACGAGCAGGAACAGCCCGATCGACTTGGTGGCGTAGGCCGGCCACATCCGCGAGCCGACGATGTTGGTCTCGGTGCGCCCCGGTCCCCGGAACTGGGTGTGCTTCTGGCGCCACACCATGCCCAGGTGGGCGGCGAGGAGGCCGACGATGAGGGCGGGCAGGATCAGCACGTGGAGCACGAAGAAGCGGGGGATGATGTCGGGCGCCGGGAACTCGCCCCCGAAGATCAGGAAGGCGAGGTCGGCCCCCACGAAGGGCACGGACAGCATGATGGCGTAGGCGACGCGGACGCCGGTGCCCGACAGCAGGTCGTCGAGCAGCGAGTAGCCGAAGAAGCCGTTGGCGATGCTGAGCACCAGCAGCGTCACGCCCACCACCCAGTTGAGCTCGCGGGGGCGGCGGAAGGCGGCGGTGAAGAACACTCGCATCAGGTGCACCACGATGGCGGCCACGAACACCAGCGCCGCCCAGTGGTGGATCTGGCGCATCACCAGCCCGGCCCGCACCCGGAAGCTGATGTCGAGCGCCGAGCGGTAGGCGGCGGACATCTCCACCCCCCGCATCGGCGGGTACTCGCCGTTGTAGACCACCTCTCGGGTGGAGGGCTCGAAGAAGAAGGTGAGGTACGTGCCGGTGAGGACGAGGATCACGAAGCAGTACAGGGCGATCTCGCCGACCATGAACGACCAGTGGTCGGGGAAGATGCGGTTGAAGGCGGCATTGGCGAAGCGCGCCGCGGCGAAGCGGTCGTCGAACCACCGGGCCAGGCGCCGGATCACTTCCGCTCGATGTCCCAGAAGCCGGGCCCCACCGGCTCCTGATAGTCGCTGCGCGCCACCAGGAACCCCTCGTCGTCGATGGCGAGGGGGAGCTGGGGCAGGGCGCGGGTGGCCGGGCCGAACACCGGTCGGGCGCCGTGCAGCACGTCGAAGGTGCTCTGGTGGCACGGGCACAGCAGGCGGTGGGTCGTCTCCTGGTAGAGGCCGACCGGGCAGCCCACGTGCGTGCAGATCTTCGAGTAGGCGACGTGACCCCGGGGCGACCAGTCGACGCGTCCGGGTCCCGGCTCCAGCAGGTCCTCCTCCACCCGCACGAGCACGGTCGCCGAGTCGTCACGGTCGGCGTGCCCCTCGGGGAACACGGTGAGGATGGCGCCGACGTCGAGGTCTCCCACGCGGACGGGGCGCCCGCCGGCCACCAGCCGCGCCCCGGGACGCCACGCCGTCCGTCGCAGGGCGTTGCCCGGCGTGGGCCCGAGGGAGCGCACGGGGAACAGCATGGCCAGGCCGAACGAGCCCACGGCGGCACCGAGCAGGCGCGACAGCAGCCGTCGCCGGCTGAAGCTCCGCTCCCCCTCGGCGAAGGTCCGGCCGAACTCCCGCCGGTCCTCGGGGCGCGACTCGAGGCTCGGGCGCTCGTCGGTGACCTCCTCCTGGGGGAACAGGTGCTTGGCCCAGAGCACGACGGCGATCCCGAGGGCGCCCAGGGAGGTGCCGAGGAGGGCGCCCTCGAGCTGAGGCTGCCCGCCGGCGACGTACACCCCGGCCAGCGCCAGGGCGGCGAGGGTGGCCACGACGAGGGCCACGGCGATGCGGCGCTCGATCATTCCCGCGTCCCGATCCAGAAGGCGGCGAGGAGCATGGCCCCGAGGCCGGCCAGCCAGGCGACCAGCCCTTCGGGGACGGGACCGACCCGGCCGAGGGGCGCGCCGCCCGGGTCGTCGGCCCGCTGGAGGAACTCGAGGTAGCGGATGATCGAGGCGACCTGGTGGTCGTCGAGGGTGTCGGGCCCGAACACCGGCATGGCGCCGGGACCGATGCGGATCGCCTCGGCCACCTGCGTGGGCGTGGCCTGGCGCACGCCGGGGGCGAACACGGCTTGGCCGAGGGCGCCGCCCGACCCGGCGGAGTTGTGGCAGCCCGCGCAGTTGACGGCGTAGAGCTGGCTGCCCTCGGACAACTCGCCAGTGGCCACGTCGACGTCGGGGATGGGAGGCCCGTCGCCCAGCGAGGCGACGTAGGCGGTGAGGGCGGCGATCTCCTCCGGGCGGTAGGCCGGCGGCTTGCGCGTCGCCTGCACGTCGGGCTCGTCGAGGGGCATCCGCCCCGTGGAGAGGTAGAAGTGGGCGCCGGCGGCGCCGGAGCGTTGCAGGCTCGGCCCCCGCGACGTGCCCTCCCCGTCCACGCCGTGGCACGTGCTGCACCCCGCCTCGTAGAGCCGCCGTCCCTCCTCCACCAGCTCGGGCGGCGGGGCCTCCACCTCGGCGCGGGGAGCGGCGGGAGCCCACCCGGCGGTCACGATCAGGGCGGCGGCGGCCAGCACGGCGACGCCGAGCGCGGGGCGGTGAGCATTCATCGGACGAAGAAGAGGGTGGCGAACATCAGCAGCCACACCACGTCGACGAAGTGCCAGTAGTAGGAGACGACCTCTACGGACGGGGCGTGCCGGGCACCGAAGCCGGGATCGGTGGCCCGGCCGAGGAGGATTCCCATGCCGGCCACGCCGCCGGCCACGTGGAGCCCGTGGAACCCGGTCATCAGGAAGAACGCCGAGCCGTAGGGGTGGGAGCCGGGGCCGAAGCCCGCCTCCGCCCACTCCCTGCCCTGGTTGACGAGGAAGGCGACGGCGAGCACCACCGTCCACACCACCCAGCGGCGGAAGCGGGTGCGGTCGCCGGCGGCGATGCTACGCACGGCGAGCTGCATCGTGCCGCTCGACACGACGAGCAGCAAGGTGAACACGCCGGCCACGACGGGCTCGAGGTGGACGTCGCGCGGGGGCCAGGGGCCGTCGGCCGCCGCTCGTAGGGTGAAGTAGGCGGCGAAGAGCCCGCTGAAGAACATCAGCTCGGACGCCAGCCACACGACGGTGCCGACGGCGAGGATCGGGGGCCGCCGCACGCCGCGGACGTCGACACTGCCCTCCATGTCGGCGCCTTCGCTGGACGGGCTCTGCCGCACGGACACGTCGTCGCTCGGCGCCGGCGCCGTGACAGGGTAGGAGCCCCCCGTGGAGCTCGCCCCGCCGTCGGTGGCGCTGGTCACCGCCCTCGCCTACCTCGCCGCGACCCGCCGCGCCGGCGCCCGGCGGAGGTGGCCGGTGGGG
>JALYMX010000499.1 GCA_030773495.1 Actinomycetota bacterium
GGTTGACCCGGGGCGCCGCCGGCGCCCGCCGGGTCCGCATCGCCCCCGGCGTGGCCCTGCACACCCTGGAGTGGCACGGCTCGCCGGTCGCCCTGCCCTTCCTCCTCGTCCACGGGCTGGCCTCGAACGCCCGGACGTGGGAGCGGGTGGGCGCGTTGCTGGCCGGCGAGGGCCACCGTGTGGCCGCCGTCGACCTGCGCGGGCACGGCCGCAGCGACGACCCCGGCCGGGGCTACGACTTCCCCACGCTGTGCGACGACCTGCTCGCCGTGCTCGACGCCCTGGGATACGAGCGGGCCGTGGTGGTGGGCCAGTCCACGGGCGGCAACGTGGCCGTGGAGCTGGCTCGCAGGGCCGGGCCCCGGTTGGCCGGCGTCGCTGGCGTGGACGGCGGCGCCCTCGAGCTGCAGCGCCTGTGGCCCCGGTGGGAGGACTGCGCCGACGCCATGGCGCCGCCCGTCCTCGAGGGGAGGACGAGCGACGAGGTCGAGGGCTGGCTGCGCGCCGGGCACCCGTCGTGGGACGACGCCGGCCTGGAGGCGTCGATGGCCAACTACGAGGTGGCCGCGGACGGCACGGTGCGCCCCCGCCTGCGTCGCGAGCACCACATGCGCATCCTGCGCGCGCTGTGGGAGCACCGGCCGTCGTCGTTCTTCGCCGAGCTCACCACGCCGGTGCTCCTGCTCCTCGCCGACACGGGCGACGACTGGACCGAAGCGAAGCGAGCCGAGGCGGCTGGCGCCCGCGAGCTGCTGCGCCGGTCGCGGGTGCGATGGTTCTCGCCCGCCGACCACGACCTCCACGTGGAGCGCCCCGGGCAGGTGGCCGCCGAGCTGCGCCGGGCGGCCGAGGACGGGTTCTTCGAGCGGTAGTCAGGCGGAGGCGTCCACGCCGAGCAGGCGCGGCCGGCGCACGGCGTGGGCACCCCGCCACAACCCGACGCCCGCCGCCACCCAGGCCAGCAGGCCGAGCACGAGACCGGAGGCGCCGGCGCCGAAGACGACGCCGCTCGACTGGGCGTACGACAGCAGGATCAGCGGCAGGGTGACCAGGCCGGAGGCCTGTTGCGCCGCCGCCGAGCTCTTCACCCTGGCCGACAACCGCAGCACCACGGACAGCGTCAGGGCGAGGAACGGCGGCACCACCCACACCATGAGCACCCACCACGCCGGCGTCGGGAAGAACCAGCCGCCCACGCGGGGGCCGACGATGAGGTTGACGATGAGCGAGTACACGCCGAAGCCGATCAGCGTGGTGGCGTACCCCGGCAGCAGGCTGGCCAGCAGCTTGCCCAGGTAGATCTCCCGCTCGGTCGCCGGGGAGTGGGCGAGGAACTCCCCCGTCCCCCGCTCCCGCTCGCCCACCAAGGTGTTGGCGCCGACCGCCGTCGAGATCGTCATCGGCACGATGACGGCCAGTGGCGCGAACAGGTAGACGGCCAGGGCGTACGAGGTGCGGGCGCCCGGCGTGTCCCCGCGCACGGCGTCCTGGGCTTGGGGGGGCAGCACGTTGATGGCGTCGGCCACCCGCTGGATCGACGGCGACTGCTCGGCGGCGGTGATGACCGAGAGCAGCACGGCGGGGGCGACGACGAAGAACAACCCGGCCAGGATCACCATGGGCACCCAGAAGTCGGGGCTCTGGCGCAGCTGGCGCAGGTCGGTGCGGGCCACGGTGAGCAGCCGGCGCCGGTTCACGCCACCCCCTTCCCGGCCTGGCGGCGCACCACGAAGTACAGCTCCTCGAGGGTCGGCTGGTGAGGGGCGACCCGCCGGACCCGGGCCCCGTTGGCCACGAGCGAGGCGACCAGGTCGGGCACCCGGTCCAAGGTGTCGAGCGTCACGCGGGCGCCGTCGCCGTCGCCGTCGCCGTTGCGCTCGACGCCGAGCACCCACTCGAGGCCGGCGGCGGCGTCGACGAGCGCGCCGTGCTCGGCGTCGACGGCCACGCTGGGGTGCGGCCAGTAGCGGCGCACCAGATCCTCGGGGGCGCCCGACACCAGGTCGCGCCCCGCGTCGAGCATGACCACCTGGTCGGCCAGGCCCTCGGCTTCCAGCAGCAGGTGGGTGCACATGACGACCGTCTTGCCGCCCGCCGCCATCTCGTCGATCAGGCGGAGGACGGCGTGGGAGGATTCGGGGTCGAGGCCCGAGGTCGGCTCGTCGAGCAGGAGCAGGTCGGGGTCGTGGAGGATGGAGCGGGCGAGGGCCAGCCGGGTCTTCATCCCCGTGGAGTAGCTCCCCACGCGGTCGGCGAGGGCGTGTTCGATGCCGAAGCGGGCGGCGCTGGCCTCGATGCGGGCGTCGGGGCCGAGCCCGTACAGCTCGGCCGCGTAGCGCAGGTTGTCGAACCCCGACAGCCGGTCGTACAGCGCAGAGCGGGCCGCCACCACCCCGCAGCGCCGGCGCACCTCCTCGCCGTCGACGTCGGGGTCCAACCCGAACACCCGGACCGTCCCCTGCTCCGGGCGCAGCGCGCCCGTGATCATGCGGACCGCCGTGGTCTTACCGGCGCCGTTGGGACCGAGCAGGACGGTGACGGTGCCGGGCGCGGCGCGCAGGGTGAGATGGTCCAGCGCCACCTGGGCGCCGAAGGTGCGGCGGACGCCGTGCAGCTCGACGGCGGACGCGGCGGGCATCGGCGAACGCTACCGGCGCCCGGGTGTGCCCGAGATGCCGCCGCCTACGGGGTGGGCGGGGCGAAGGTGACGCCGACGGTGGAGAACCCGAGGGCCCGCAGCATGGTCTCGAGCATGGCTCGGGTGTTCTCCTCGGCCCGCTGCGTGACACCCCCGTCCTTCGCCGCCGCCGCCAGCTTCCTCTCGGCCAGGAGGTACAGCTGGCGCTCCCCCGTCGGGTTGTCCGAGAAGACCGACCCGAGGCGATCGAGCAGGCCTCGATCGCGCGACACCACGCGGCTGGCCTTCGGGTCGATCCGGGGGTCGGAGAGCCGGGCGGAGGGCAGCGAGACGTGGACGGACTCTCCGTCGGGCGACACGGTGATGGCGCCCTCGCCGAGGCCGGAGAAGTCGACCCACGCGTCCACGGTGCCCGACGCCACGAACAGGGTGCGCTCGCCGCGGATGAAGTCGGGGAGGAACCGGGCGTCCTCCTGCAGGTCGACGATGACCTGGAACTGGCCCGTCGCCGCGTGGTAGCGGCTCAGGTCCTCCAGCGCCCGCAGCACGGCGGGCTGCGTCCGGTCGACGGACTCGGTGGTGAACGGGTTGCCCAACGACGGCAGCAGGTCGGTGAGGCGCCCGACCCCGAGGACGAGGACGACGGCGACCCCCGCGGCGGCGACCGCCCGCCATCGGTTGCGGCGGCGGGGTGCCGGCGCGCGGGGCCCCGGCGGGGTGGACACGCGCTCTCGCTCCGGAGTGAAGACGGGCATGGACCGAGTGTGGCATGCGGCGAGGACGACGGGAACGCACGCCGCTCGGGCAGGCGGCCGCCCGCCCGCGTCAGCTCGCCGCGTCGGGGGGCGTGGCGATGGCGACGTACTTGGTCTCGAGGTACTCGAGGATCCCCTCCCGTCCGCCCTCCCGCCCGATCCCGGAGTGCTTGATCCCGCCGAAGGGTGCCGCGGGGTTGGACACCATCCCCTGGTTCAGCCCGACCATGCCGACCTCCAGCCGCTCGGCCACCCGCAGGGCGCGGTCGAGGTCGCGGGTGAACAGGTAGGCGACGAGACCGAACTCGCTGTCGTTGGCCGCCGCCACCGCGTCGTCCTCCGAGGCGAAGGTCGTCACCGGCGCGACCGGGCCGAACACCTCCTCGTGCAGCACCCGGGCGCCGGCGGGCACGTCGGCGAGCACCGTCGGGGCGTAGAAGTAGCCGGCGCCGTCGAGG
>JALYMX010000500.1 GCA_030773495.1 Actinomycetota bacterium
GGCGAGCGCCGGCCGCTCGACATCGCCTCGAGGTGGCGCACCCGCGCCGCCGGCGCGACCACCACCCGCGCCCCGGCGATCTGGGCCCGCCACGACAGGTCCACGTCCTCGCCGTACAGGTGCATGACCGGGTCGAAGCCGCCCAGGGTGGCGAACAGGTCGGCCCGCACCAGCGTGCAGCCCCCGGGCGCCACGAACACGTCACGCACGGCGTCGTGCTGCTCCTGGTCGAGCTCGCCCCGGTCCACCACGGGGCTGGGCGCCCCGCTCTTGTCGATCCCCATGCCCACCTGCAGGAGGCGGCGGGGGTCGTCCCAGTCGACCAGCTTGGGGGCCACCAGGCCGGCGTTGGATCGGAACGCCTCCTCGACCATGAGGCGCACGGCGTCGGGGGCGGGGGCCACGTCGTCGTGGCAGAGCAGGAAGTGCGAGGCGCCCTCGACGGTGGAGAGAACCTCGTTGGCGGCGGCGGCGAACCCGGGGTTGGCGGGCAGGCGGCGGACGTACGCACCGGGGAGGGCGGCCGCCACCCGCGGCGTGGGGTCCTCGGCGCTGCCGGCGTCGATCACCAGGAACGACAGGTTCGGGTAGTCCTGGGCGTCGAGGGCCGGCAGCGCCTCCTCGAGCCACGGCCCCGGGTCACAGGTGACCACCACGGCGACGACGGGCGGCGCCTGGAACGGGGAATCCATGAGGGGGTCGAGGCTAGCCGGGACCCCTCGCCGTACCAGGGCAGCATCTTTCCGCTTTGTGACTCGGGGTCCGACCCTAAGCTGGGGCTCGTGGCCGAGGTGCCGAGGACCGTGCGGGATGCCGCCTACGTCGTCGTCGGCTTCGGCGTGCTGGCCGCCCAGCGGGCCCAGGTGCGCCGGCGGGAGCTGTCCCGCAAGCTGCGGACCCTCGAGGAGTGCCTCCCGACGGCCGCCCGGGACGTGCTCGACGTCATGAGGGAGGGCGTCATGAGGGAGGGCGTCATGAGGCAGGGCCAGGCCGGGAAGCGCTGACCCGCCCGGCCACCTCGGCCCGCGCCTCGTCGAGCACGGCGGCCAGGGTGTCGTCGAGGGAGACGGCCGGCGCCCACCCCGTCGCCTGGCGCAGGCGCGACGGGTCGCCCCGCAGCACGGGGACGTCGACCGGGCGCACCAGGGCGGGATCGGCGACCACGTCGAGGTCGGCGCCGGCCAGCGCCAGCAGGCGCCCGACCAGCTCCTCCACGGCCACGTCCCGCCCGGAGCAGACGTTGTAGACCTCGCCGGCCTGCCCGGAGACGACGAGCAGGCGGTAGGCCCGCACCACGTCACGCACGTCGAGCAGGTCGCGACGGGGCGACAGGTTGCCCACCGGCAGCGCACGGGTGCCGTCGCGCTGGGCGGCGACGATGCGGCGGGCGAGGGCGGGCACCACGAACGTCGGCGCCTGCCCCGGCCCGGCGTGGTTGAACGGGCGGGCCCGCACCACCGGCACGCCCTGGCCCAGGTGGGCCTGCACGCCGAGCAGCTCGGCGGCCGCCTTGCCGGCGGCGTACGGCGACACCGGGCGCAGCGGAGCGTCCTCGCCGAGGGGGAGCCGGTCGGGGGTCACCGCCCCGTACACCTCGGCCGAGCTCACGAGGAGCACGGTGGGCGGCGGGTCGACGCCGGCGGCGGCCTGGAGGACGTTGAGCGTCCCGCCGGCGTTGACCCGGAAGTACTCCTGGGGCCGCTCCCACGACCCGCCCACGTGGGCCAGGCCGGCCAGGTGGTACACGGCCTCGGGCCGGGCCGCCCGGACGGCCTCGGCCACCCCGGCGGCGTCGGTGACGTCGACGTCAGGGGCGGCCACGACGGCCTCGTCGCCCACCTGCTCGAGGTGAGCCAGCAACCACCGCCCCACGAAGCCCGTCCCGCCGGTGACCAGGGCGCGCACCCGCTACCCCGCCACGGCCCGGTAGAGCTCGGCGTGGGCCCTGCCGCTCGCCTCCCACGTGTGGCGGGCGGCCACCGCGAACCCTCGCTGGCGGCGGGCGTCGACGCCGGCGTCCCCCCGCACCAGCATGTCGAGCACGCCGGCCAGGCCGTCCACGTCACCGGGCGCGACCAGCAGGGCGGCGCCGGCCGCCATCTCCTCCATGGCCGACCCGGTGGTGGTGACGAGCGGGGCGCCGCAGGCCAGCGCCTCGAGCGCCGGCAGGCCGAAGCCCTCCTCGAGGGAGGGATAGGCGACGGCTGCCGCCCGGCGCAGCAGCGCCGGCACGGCGTCGTCGGGCAGGTAGCCGGTGCGCACCACGCGCTCGCCGTGGGCGGCTTCGGCCACGGCGGCGGCGACCGCCTTGTCCCCCCAGCCGTCCACCCCGGCCAGCACCAGCGAGAGGCCGGGATGCGACCCCGCCACCCGGTCGAAGGCCCGCACCAGGGTGGGCACGTCCTTGCGTGGCTCCAGGGTGCCCACGAAGGCCACGTAGGGCCGGCGCACGCCGAGGGCGGTGAGGGCGGCGTCGTCGACCTCGGGCTGGCCGAGCGGGGAGAAGCGGGCCAGGTCCACGCCGTGGGGGATGACCTCGACGCGGGAGCGGGCCGGGCAGATGGCGGCCAGGCGTTCCGCCGTCGCCCTGCTGACGCACACCACGGCGTCGGCGTGGAGCGCGGCCACCCGCGTGGCCCGGCGGAACAGCGCCACCTTGGCCCGCTCGTGCCACTCGGGATGGTCGAAGAAGGTCAGGTCGTGGACGGTGACCACGCGGGGCAGCCTGGCCGCCTCGGGCATCGTGTAGTGGGGCGAGTGGTGGAGGCGCACGGGCAGCCGGGCCAGCCGTCGGGGCAGCACGCCCTGCTCCCAGGCCAGGCGGGCCGGGCGGCGCCGGGG
>JALYMX010000501.1 GCA_030773495.1 Actinomycetota bacterium
ACGTTGCCCCGCCCGAAGCAGGTGACCAGGTCGGCCAGGGCCCGGGCGGCGGCGGCCGGGCCGTGGTCGATCAGCGCCCGGGGCACCGCTCCCTTGCGGCAGCCGGTGAGGACCAGCCAGTGGCCGCCGGCCGCCTGGCCGAGGGCCGGCAGGGAGAACCGGGGGCGCCCCTTCTCGCCGCCGGCCAGCTGGGCCTCGCTCACCGCCCGGCACAGCCGGGCGTAGCCTTCCGGCCCCCGCGCCAGCACCACCAGGTGGACGCCCTCCGGGTCGGGGACGCCGTTCTGCCGGCGGGTCAACCCCACGCTCACCTCGGCGCCGAAGACGGTGGGGACGCCCACCGCCTCGGCCGCCTCGGCGAAGCGCACCACCCCGTACATGCCGTCGTGGTCGGTGAGGGCCAGGGCCTCGAGGCCGAGGCGGGCCGCCTCCTCGGCCAGCTCCTCGGGGTGCGACGCCCCGTCGAGGAAGCTGAAGTTGGAGTGGCAGTGCAGCTCGGCGTAGGGGGTGGCGCCGGGGGTGGGCGGCGCGTACCCCGCCCTGTCCGGCTCGTAGGGCTGGCGCTTCCGGGACCACCCCGGGCTGTCCCCGCCGTCGGCTGCCTCCGGCCGGTTGGGCCGGCGCCCGTCGGACAGGCGCCGCTCCAGCTCGGCCCACGGGATCGCCGGGTTCCGCCAGCCCATGCCGCCGACGATACCCGAACGCTTGTTCGATCCCGACGGGAGGCAGGATGGGCTGGTGGACAGCCTCAGCTTCACCGCCGGGATCACGCTCCAGGACGACCGCGTGCTCACCGTCGACGTCACCGGGATCGACGCCACCGGCATCGCCTACACCTCCGACACCGGGCCGGGGAGCGTGCCGTGGACGGACGTGAAGGCCGTCATGCTCGCCACCACCGACCACATGCTCGAGACCGGGGGCTCCCTGCTGACCATGGCCGAGGTGCTGCGGGAGGCCGGGGACCGGGCCGACCAGGCCGCCGAGATGCGCCGATTCGGCTTCAGCGTGCTCCAGCAGGCCGCTCCTCGGGTGTGCCCGCTCGGCGCCGCCTGCGGTCTGCGGCCGGCGTCCGGCGCCACGCCGTAGACCTCACCACCCGGCATCTGGAGTACAGAGCGGGCCGAAAACGCCCGCTATGTACTCCAGGCATCGATCTCCAGCACGAGCTTGCCGTGGACGTGGCGTCCCTCGAGCAGGGTGTGGGCGTCGGCCGCCTGGGCCAGCGGGAACGTGCGCTCCACACGCACGACGAGGCGGCCGTCGGCGACCAGCCGCAGCAGCTCGGCCAGCTGGGCGGCGTCGGGCCGGACGAACACGTAGCGGCCGCCGAGGGCCACGACCTTGGGCGGCTCGAGCACGGAGACCAGCCGGCCGCCGGGAGCGAGGAGGCGGGGGGAGACCTCGAGCGCCTCGCCGCCGGCCAGGTCGAGCACGGCGCTCACGCCGCCCGGCGCCAGGGCCCGGACGCGCTCCTCGAGACCGGCGCCGTACGTGACGGGCTCGGCCCCCAACGAGCGCACGTACTCGTGGCTCCCCTCGCCGGCCGTCCCGATCACCCGCGCCGCGCCGAGGAGCCGGGCCAGCTGGACGGCGAAGGACCCGACGCCGCCGGCCGCCGCGTGGACGAGCACCACGTCCCCGTCGCGGAGCTGCAGGCCGCGGGTGAGCGCCTGCCACGCGGTCAGCCCGGCCAGGGGCAGGGCGGCTGCCTCCGCCCAGCCCACCTCGGGCGGCTTGCGGGCCAGCGTGCGGATCGGCGCGGGGACCAGCTCGGCGTAGGTGCCCCACTGCACGTGGTCCCGCCGCACGTAGCCCACGACCTCGTCGCCCGGCGCCAGCTCGGACACGTCGGGCCCCACGTCCTGGACGGTGCCGGCCACGTCCCAGCCGGGGACGAGCGGGAAGTGCGCCGGGAAGCGCCCCTCCAGGCCCCCCTGGCGGGCCTTGTAGTCGACGGGGTTCACGCCGGCCGCCGCCGCCCGCACGAGCACGCCGTCGGGCCC
>JALYMX010000502.1 GCA_030773495.1 Actinomycetota bacterium
GGCGGCGGCTGCGCCGCCCGGGTGGCGCACGCCCCGCACCGGGTGCTCCTGCTCCTGAGCGACGGGCTGGCCGGCGACCAACAGGAGGTCGTGCGGGGGGCCTACCAGATGGTGGGCGCCGAGGTCCCGCTGGTGGGCGGGTGCGCCGGGGACGGCCTGCGCATGAAGGGCACCTTCCAGCTGCACGACGGCGAGGTGCTCGACCGGGCCGTGGTGGCCGCCGCCATCGCCTCGGACGCCCCGTTCGGCATCGGAGTCCGCCACGGGTGGCGCCGGGTCGGGCGGCCCATGCTGGTGACCGCCGCCGCCGGCAACCGCGTGGACCTCCTCGACGACGAGCCGGCCCTCGACGTCTACCTCCACCGTCCCGGCGCGCCCGGCCACGTGCGCCACGACCCCGAGTCGTTCACGCCTTCGCCCTCACCCACCCCCTCGGCCTGAGCAGACGCGACGGCGAGGTGGTGCGCTTCGTGAGCTGCGCCGACTACGAGGAGCGCTCCCTCATGTGCATCGCCCAGGTGCCCCAGGGCGGCCAGGTGTGGATCATGGAGGGCGACGACGACTCGGTGCTCGAGGCCGCCGACGGCGCATGTGGCGAGTCCAACGACGCCCGCCGCTGTTAGACGAGAGCGAGCAGGAGCTGCTGCTCGCCTTCGCCGAGCACGCCTCGCTGGCCCTCAACGACGCGCCCATGTCGCTGTACGGCCGGGACGCGGTGATCACGGCCAGCATCGGCGTGGCCCACGTCCACGCCGGCGCCCGGGCCGAGGACGTGCTCCGCGACGCCGACGTGGCCATGTACCGGGCCAAGGAGCGGGGGCGGGCCCGCATCGAGGTGTTCGACCACGGCATCCGGTCGCGCCTCCTCGAGCGGCTGGAGACCGAGCAGGCGCTGCGCTGGGCGCTCAACAACGGCGACCTGCGCGTCCATTACCAGCCCATCGTGCGGGCGGGCACCAGGGAACTGGTGGCGTTCGAGGCACTGGTGCGCTGGGACCATCCGGTGCACGGCCTGGTGGCGCCGCGCCAGTTCGTGCCCGTCGCCGAGAGACGGGGCTCATCGTGCCCATCGGCCGGTGGGTGCTGCGGGAGGCCTGCCACCAGCTGGGCACGTGGAGGGAGGCGGGCGACGGCGCCGGCCTCCGGGTGAGCGTCAACCTGTCGGCCCGCCAGCTCACCGACCCGGCCATCGTCAGCATGGTGGCCGCCCCCCTCGGCGACGCCAACCTGCCCCCCGACGCCCTCTCGCTCGAGATCACCGAGAGCGTGCTCATGGACGCCGAGTCCACGTCGGCCACGCTGGCGGCGCTCAAGGAGCTCGGCGTGCGCCTCTCCATCGACGATTTCGGCACGGGGTACTCGTCGCTCAGCTATCTCAAGCGCTTCCCCGTCGACACGTTGAAGATCGACCGCTCGTTCGTTGACGGCCTCGGCGTCGATCCCGAGGACGAGGCCATCGTCGACGCCGTGGTCAGCCTGGCCCAGCCCTCGGCCTCGGGGTGGTGGCCGAGGGCGTGGAGAGCGAGGCACAGCTCGAGCAGCTCGTGCGGCTCGGCTGCGACGCCGCCCAGGGCTACCTGTTCGGGCGGCCGGCGGCCGGCGACGAGTGGCCGGCGCCGAGGGTGCGACGCGTGGCCGCACCCGCCGTCCCGTTTGCCGCCCGAGACCTCGGGTAGGAGGCCGAGGTCGGCGACAGGGAGGCAGCCAATGGCCAGGACGAACACGATGGCGCGCTCGCTGAACGATGTCGGCCTCGCCGCCTGGTTCGGCGGGTCGCTCATGGGCGCCGTCGGCGTCAACGGGGCGGCCGCCGCCGTGGACGACCCCCGCCAGCGAGCACGGGTGGCCAACGCCGGCTGGGCGAGGTGGACGCCGTTCAACCTGGCCGCCATCGCCGCCCACCTCGTCGGTGGGACCCTCCTCATCGGCGCCAACAAGGGCCGGGCCGCCGCCCAGAAGGGGGTGGGCCCGGCCGGCGTGCTCAAGACCGTGCTCAAGCTCGCCGCCCTGGCCGCCACCGCCTGGGCGCGCCTGCTCGGGCAGAAGGTGATGGACGCCGGCGACGTCCCCGTGGAGGGCGGCACCACGCCGAGCGAGGGCACGCCGCCGGAGGTCGAGCGGGCCCAGCGCCAGCTCAAGCTGCTCCAGTGCGCCATCCCCGTGCTCACCGGCGCCATGCTCGTGGTGAACGCGAGGATGGGCGAGCAACAGCGTCCGAAGGAAGTGCTGGCGGGCATTGCCCGCCGTCTCACGTCCGACTGACGGGCGCCCGCCCTGGAGTACATAGCGGGCCGTTTCCGCCCGCTATGTACTCCAGAGCGACGGCGGGGTGACGTCCCCGGCGGTTCAGGCGGCGTCGGTGACGTCGGCCGCCGGCCGGGCCGGCTCACAGTGGTCGTGGCGTCGCGCCGTCACGAGCCCGAAGGCGCCGGCGGCCACGGTGGCCGCCGCGCCCAGGCCGAGGCCGTAGCGGGCGCCGAAATGCTCGGCCACAGCGCCGACGAGCGGCGCGCCGATGGGCGTGCTGCCCAGGAACAGCATCGACTGCAGGGCGAGCACCCGCCCCCGCATGGACGGGTCGGCCCGCACCTGGACGAGGGCCGTCGACGCCGTCATGAACGAGATGCTCGACACGCCGAGCACCAGCCCCACGGCGAAGGCCGACGCCTGGTTCGGGACGACGGCGAGCAGCGCCATCGAGGCGCCGAAGGCGAGGGCGGCCAGGCCGACCCGCCGCAGGTCGACGACTTCCCGGCGGGCCGAGGCCAGGGCGCCGAGCAGCGAGCCGAGGCTCACGACGGACAGCAGCCAGGTGAAGGTGAGGTCGGTGCCGGCGAGGTCGCGGATGACGAAGAGCGGCAGCACGGTCTGGAAGTTGAAGGCCAGGGTGCCGATGGCCGCCATCATCACCAGCGGCACCCACAGATCGGGCACACCGGCGATGTACCGGAGCCCCTCGCGCACCTGGCCCCTCCCCCGGGGCGTGACCGGCGCGGCGCGCAACTGGCGTCGGTCAATGTGGGCGAGGGCCACCAGCACGGCCGGGTAGGTCAGCCCGTCGAGGAGGAAGCACCACGCGAACCCCACGGTGCTCACGAGCAGGCCGGCGAGGGCGGGGCCCAGCACCCGGGCGCCGGTCATGAGGGCGCTGTTCAGGCTGACGGCGTTGTTGACGGCGCTCAGGGGGACGAGCTCGACGACGAACGACCGGCGGGCCGGGTTGTCGAAGGCGACGGCGCAGCCACCCAGGACGGCGAGGGCGTACACGGCGGCCAGCGGCGGGCGGTCCAGCGTGGCGAGCGCGGCCAGGCAGAACGACTGCACCATGGCCAGCGACTGCACGACCATGAGGAGGACGCGCTTGTCGGACCGGTCGGCGACGAGCCCGGTAAAGGGGCCCATGAGCAGCATCGGCCCGAACTGGGCCGCCGCCAGCAGGCCGAGGGCCACGCCGCTGTCGGTCAGGTGGAGGACGAGCAGGGTCTGGGCGACCAGGGTGAGCCAGTTGCCCACCTGGGAGATCAGCTGCCCGGCGAAGAACAGGCGGAAGTTGCGGACGTGCAGCGACTGGAACGTTGCGCTGGTCGCCCGCCGGAGGCGGGTCACCGGGGCTGGTCGAGGGTTGGCGGAGGGACGCCGGTTTCCGGGTATCCGGTCGAGGGTAGCGGCGAGGCATGAGTGACACCGAGAGGTACGACGCCACGGGCGACGAGGGCGCCGGCGCCGGCGCCGGCAGTGAGACGGGCGACCCCCGCTCCCCCGGCTTCAGCGCCACCGACGCCGGCGGCGAGTTCGGCACGGCGCAGGGCGGCGACCTCGGCGAGGTCACCGTCGGCGAGCAGGAGCCCGTGCCCGACGACTTGTCCTACGACGACGCCAAACGGGCGCTCGGCGGCTGACCGGCGGCGCCCCGTCGCCGGCCGGCCGGCCCGATCCAGCGCCGAGCGGGGTCCCGCCACAGCACGAGGAGGGC
>JALYMX010000503.1 GCA_030773495.1 Actinomycetota bacterium
GTGGACCACCGAGAGCTGTCGGTGTCCGTCCATGGGGAGATCCGGTGGCCGTCCGCGGGGACCTTTGATGGCCGTCCGCGGGGAGATTCAGTGGCCGCCTATGGGGAATTTCGCATGGCCGCCGTCAACGAAGCGCGCTCACGGCACCGGACAACTCACCCTCGAGCTCCGCCACCAGCTCAACGGCTCGCTCAAAGCTCCCCAATCGGCCCGAGGCTTCCAACTCCGCGCACAACTCGACCACGGCCGTGGCCCCGACATTGCCCGCCGCCCCTCGCAGGCGATGGGCTGCTCGGTGGATGGCGGTGGCATCGCGATCGGCGAGGGCACGACGAAGCGCGGAGAGCTGCGCGGGCGCGTCCGTCGCGAACGCGTGCACCACCTTTCCGAGCAGGGATCCGTCGGCCGGCCCCATCCGGCGCAGGACCTCGAGGCGCTCGGTATCGAGGACGCCACCTACCTCAGCCGCTGCGTCCCGGGCGGCGCCCTCCGGCATCGCCACGACCTCGCCCACCCAGTGGGCCAGGGCGGAATCCAACCGCTCGGGGGTGAAGGGCTTGGCGATGTAGTCGTCCATCCCCGCCGCCAGGCACCGTTCCCGGTCGCCTTCAACTGCGCCGGCGGTCATGGCGATCACCGGGGTGTGGCGGTTGTTGCCCTCTCGACGCCGGATCTCCGCTGTCGCTTCGTAGCCGTCCATCTCGGGCATCTGACAGTCCATGAGCACCGCTGTGTACTCCCGCTGCGCGAAGGCCTCGAGCGCCTCCACGCCGTTGGACGCCACGTCAGCGCTATAGCCGAGCTCGTCGAGGATCCCGAGGGCGACCATCTGGTTGGTCGTGTTGTCCTCGACGACCAGGACGCGGCCTCGATGCTCCTGCCGCTTCGTGGAGGACCGGGGGGCAGGAGTGGGCGTGGCGTCGGCGGGCGGGGCGGTGAGTCGCATGAGGGAGTCGTAGAGCTGGGAGAGACGCACAGGCTTGGTCAGGCGGACCTCGATGCCCGCCTCCTGCGCCGCTTCGGCGCCCACCTCCACCGACGAGGTCAGCAGCACCAGCCGTGTCGATGCCAGCACCGGGTCGTGGCTGATGCGCCGGGCTAGCTCGAGGCCGTCGATGACGGGCAGACACATGTCGAGCAAGGCCACCTCGTAGGGCTCGCCCCGCTTCGCTGCCTCCCGCAGGCGCTCCAGGGCGACGGTACCGTCCTCAGCCACCTCGGGGCGCATATCCCAGGCGCTGAGCTGGTCGAACAGGATAAGCCGGTTGGTCTCGTTGTCATCAACCACGAGCACGCGCCGTCCGCTCAGCACATGGTGCAGAGGCCGCGCGGAGGCGATCGTGGTGCCCGGCCGTTGCCGTGCGAGGGGCAGGGTGAACCAGAACGTCGAGCCCCGTCCCGGCTCGCTGTCCACGCCCAGCTCGCCGCCCATGGCCGACACCAGCTGGTTGGAGATGGCGAGACCCAGTCCCGTGCCGCCGTACCGGCGCGTGGTCGACGCGTCGGCCTGGGAGAACGGCTCGAAGAGCCGCTCGGCGTCGACGGCGGCGATGCCGATCCCGGTATCGACGACTTCGAAGCGCGCCACGACGTCGTCCTCACGCGAGTCTTCCAAACGGGCTCGGATCACCACCTCGCCCCGCTCCGTGAACTTGACGGCGTTGGAGGCGAGGTTGATGAGGACCTGGCGCAACCGCGACGGATCCCCTCGTAGGTGCGTAGCCACCTCTGGGTAGCAGTAGGCGACGAGCTCCAGGCCCTTGCGCCGGGCGGCACCGGCCACCAGCTCGGCCACGTCCTCGACCACCGCCATGAGGTCAAAGTCCACGACTTCGATCTCGAGCTTGCCCGCCTCGATCTTCGAGAAATCCAAGATGTCGTTGATGATCGACAACAGCGCCTCTCCCGCCCCGTGCACGCCCTCGGCGTAGCGACGCTGGCGCTCGTCGAGGTCGGTTCCGAGCAGGAGGTTGGTGAGACCGATGACCCCGTTCATCGGCGTGCGGATCTCGTGGCTCATGGTGGCGAGGAACTCCGACTTGAGCCGGGAGGCCTCGAGCGCCTGGTCGCGCGCCGCGGCCAACGCCACCTCGTCTCGTTTTCGCTGGCTGATGTCGCGCACCACCAGGACGTGGCCGGAGACCTGCTCGGAGCGGATGGGCGACACGACAGCTTCCACCGTGATATTGCCCTCGCCAGAGCCCTGGAGGACGAGCTCGCTGCGTCCCGGCCACTCCCCGGGAGCACTGCCGAAGGTTCCCAGCACCGCCCTGACGCTCCGCCCGACGATGCCGCCGTTGGCGCTGGCGAGGAGCTGCTCGGCGCGCGGGTTGGCCAGGCGGATCATCCCCTCGTCGTCGGTGACCACCACGGCGTCGTCGACGGCGGTCAGCAGGCTGTTGGCCCGGTCACGGGCGACCACCAGGCGGAACACCTGCCAGAGCGTGGTCCAGGAGGCGGTGGCGATGCCGAGGAAGCCCACGGCGATGATGAGGATCACGAAGAGGTTGTGTCTGACCTCCTCGCTGGCGCTCGTCGCCGTCACCCGGCTGAACGCCCACCCCGCGGTTGCGGCCAAGCACACGAGCACGATCTGCATGGCCACCTGTGAGCCCGCGGCGTCCCTGCGCGACTCGCCGTAGTCGTGCCGGTAGCGCCCGGCCCACCAGGCCGGGGTCAGGACGGCCAGCGGAACGCTTGCCACCACGGCGTCGACCGCCAGCACGGCGACCGGCAGCAACAGACCGAGGAGAAAGGGCTCCCAGCCCCAGGCGATGCCGCCCACCACCAGGATCACCGCCTCCACCACGAAGATCACCAGTGACAGCCGCGGCCAGCGGGCTTCGGGTTGGCCCCGCCGCAACCACAGCCCGACGCGCATGAGCACGCAGAAGGATAAATAGCCCGTACCGGCGGCCACCAACAGCGAGATGGGGTCGCCCCAGGCGAGGAAGACGAGGGCGAAAAAGAGGGTGAACCACAAGGCGGGACCGGGTACGCCTCGGCGCGAGACAACGGCAAACACTGGCGAGACTTCCCCGTCGCGGGCGAGCTGGTAGAGCATGCGGGGGCAGATCCCAGCCGCCGTGGCCGTGCTCAGCAGGCACGCTGCGGCCACGAGGAACGTCACCATCCAGGGAGCGGACGGGCCCCAGAAGCGGGCGGCGGCGGCGGTGAGGGTACCGGCGACGTCGATGCCCGAGGCCTCGGCGCCCAGGCGCATGATGACCAGTGAGCCCCCGAGGTAGACGAGGGGGATGAACCCCGCTGCCACCTTGAGACAGCGCAACGTGGTGTGGGGTTTCACGCTGTCGGCCACGAACGACGACGCCGAGTCGACGCCGTAGATGGCATAGGCGGCGGCGAAGTACCACTTGGCCCAGTCGTCAACGCCGAACCCTGACCAAAGGGTGGATGCATCAGAGGGCAGGAGGCCCGGACTGGCAGGGCTGAGGATTATCCAGCCAACCCCGTGGAGGCAGAACAGCACCAGCCCGCCTACCGCGGGGACCGCGAAGAACAGGTGGAGTACCCCGAGCGTGCGGCTTCCCCCGAAGGCGACCACGAAGGCCACGACGGTGAAGGTCACCCGCAGCGCCCACAACGGTGGTGCCACCCCCGCCGACGCGAGATTGATGCTCACCACGTCAGCCAGGAGCATGGCGCTGAGCGTCGGAACCGATGCCCATCCCACGAAATAGGCGGCGACGGCGTAGCGCCGCAGCCACGGAGACGCCTGTAGCAGCCTGGCCGTGTAGGTGGGGGTGCCCCCGGCGACATCGGGCCAGCACTCGCCCATCCGCTTCACCTGCAGGTTGAACAAGATTGCCAGGGGGGTCATGCACACCCATAGCAGCGCCGCGCCCGTCCCCAACGTGTCGTTGGCGCCCTCCACCACGAAGAGCCACAGGAGAAGGCCGGTGAATCCAAACCCCCACGTGTCGGGGCCAGTCAGGACCCGAGGCAGGCGCGTGTCGGGGCGGCTGGGGGACCGGGCACGATCAGGAGTACGCCTCAATATGCGAGCGGTTCGTCCGTTCTCCAGCAGGGGCAGGCACGTCGCCGTCCCCATCGGTCGACGGCGACCTCCGCGGCAGAGACTACCGCGCAAAAACCGACTAGTCAGACATCACGGGCCACAACGGGTACCCAGGGACTCCGAATAGGTGCGCAGTGTGGCATCGCTGTGGCCGGGGGCCACCCTTCACGATCTATGGCGCTTCTTTGGGGAGCGGTCGGGCGCCCGTGCGGGCAAGATGTGCGGGGTGTTTGGGTCGCCGCGGCGTCGACGGCTGGCCCGGACGAATAGTCGGCGTCGGTGTGGCGCCGGCGCGGCACGGCACGGCGCGGCGCGGCGGGGGCTGAAGCACGTGGACGTACCCGACGACGACGACCTGCCGTCACCGTGTCCGGTGTGCGGTGCCGGACCTGAGCAGTCAACGGTCCCGGACCACATGTCCAGGAGCGTCTGCTACTGCGGGCACCCTCGATACTACGACTACAGAGTGCGCCAGGCCTCCGAGGCCGGCGACCGCAGCTCGGAGGAGTAGTACCGATGGCCGCTGGCTGGGCAGCGTCGTTCTGTCTCCATCGCGGGGTCCCAAGCGTAGGCGCCGCACTCCGGGCAATCTGCGCATGCCCCCAACCACCACCCCTTTGATCCGGCAAGATGCCCCATGTGCCGGGCAAGTCGAGCAGTAGACGGAGTCAGAAGGCCCATCCCTCAGAGCGGACCGACTACTTCGAGACCGTCGTGGACTTCCTGCCGGTCAAGGAGGCCGACGCTGCGTTCAAGGTGTGGCTCCGCGATCACGGTCTGAGCCGGGATCAACTCCAGGAGAAGGATCTCTGGGTCGACACCGGCACGGGAGAGACTGGTCCCGTCCGGAGGTACCGGATTTTCCGCGACGTCATTCCACGGTAGCCGTCAATCTGTACCGCTCCCCTGGTGGCCGTGTGCTCACCGTTCGAGTAATCGGGGGCCTACGGCTCCTAGCTACGGCGTAAAGAAGATGGACGCGGAGACGATCGGACTCGACGGCGGGTTGGCGCCGAGCGAACCCTTGAATGGCGCTCCACCGAAGCTGAAGATGCCGCCGTCCTCCGCGACCATCAGGTAGCCCTCACGGAAGCCGACCATGCCAGTGACCGGCTTGTTCAGCGTCGTTCCACCCATCGAGCCGGCCCGGTTCGGGGCCGGGGTGGCGCCCGGAGCGGGGCTCGTGCTCGTGGTCGTAGGCGCCGTGGTCGTCGTGGTCCCAGTTGTCCCGACTGCTGCAGCAAGGAGGTCCCCGATGAGCATGGTATGTGGGCTGGATCTGCGTCGTGGCCAGATCACCTTCGACGCCTTGTTCTGGGTGCCCTCGCCGCCCGAGACCTCACGCAGCGATCGGGCACTCTGCTCGGCCCCTACCGTTGCGAGATGAGAGAGGACTGGATCTGGAGCGACCCCCGTTGGCGTGACCGCGTCGGGGTCGGTTCACCCGACTCACCCCCTGGCTGGGCCGGTCACCTTGAACCGGCGGGTTCGTAGGTGTCGCGGACGAGCGGGCGGGCCGGCCGGGCGGACGACAGCCGGCGCAGCGGCGAGTGGCGCTTGGCCCAGTTGTAGGCGCTGTGCTCGAACACGACGGAGCTCAAGCCGCCCCGGGCCGTCGCCAGGTCCGGCAGCGGCGCGTCGAGGTTGTCGGGTGCCTCCTCGCTCTTCGGCTCGTTCGTGCGCTGCGAGCTGAACCCCATGCGCACGAGCAGCGCGTCCAGCAACGACGGCGACAGCCGCTGGGTCAGCAGGTAGGCCTGCCCCGCACCGCCGGCGACGATGTCCCGCACAGGGTGCTCGGCGGCATGAAGGATCACCTCGGCCACCGTCTCGGGCTGGTAGATCGGGGGGATGGGCATCGGCTTGACGCCTAGCTTGGTCCGCGCCTTGTCGAACAGGGGCGTGTTGATCGAGGCGGGGAGCACGTTGGTCACCGAGATCGGGGCGCCCTCCTGGCGCAGCTCCACTCGGAGCGCCTCGAGGAAGCCCTCGATCCCGTGCTTGGCCGCAGCGTAGGCGCTGTGGTACGGGAAGGACCGCCGGGCCTCGATCGACGAGACGTGAACCAGGGCGCCCTGCCCTCGCCGTCGCAGATGGGGAAGTGCGGCGAGTGCGCCGTGCACCTGGCCCAGCAGGTTCACCTCGACCACCCGGCGGAACTCCGCCGGCGTCGTCTCCTCGAAGCGGCTGTACAGGGCGACTGCTGCCGCATGGACCCACGTGTCGAGCCCGCCGAAGACGTCGGCGGCGCGGGCGGCGACGGCGGCTACGGCGTCGTAGTCGCTCACGTCGGCGGCCTGCGCCACCGCTCGGCCGCCGCCAGCTTCGATCTCGGCTACCAGCGAGGCCAGCCCCTGCTCGTCGCGGGCCGAGACGACGACCTTGGCGCCTTGAGCGGCGGCCGCCAGCGCCGTCGCCCGACCGATCCCGCTCGACGCGCCCATGATCACGATCACCTGCTCCGACACCGGCCGCAGCCGTAACGGGCGCCGCTGCTTCGCTCGTCGCCCTCCTGTCCGGCCGTCCCGAGGACGCTGACGGCCCACCAACCGGCTTCGCGCGGGCTCGTCCATCTCGGTCACCGGGCGCTCCGGCGGCGCATCCGCGCCCATCAACCCCGACGCCGTGGCGTCGTAGCCCAGGCCCTCCGTGTCCTCGCCGGCCAGCTCCGACATCGCCACTCCTCTCTCCCCGAGCGCGCTGGGCGATATCCCTACCCCGATCGGCGCCGCTGCTCCCGCTCACCTGGTGCGTCGTGTCAGCGCCTCGAGCCGCCCAGCGCCTCGATCCGGTGCTGGAGGCGCTCGAACCGCGCGTTGTACCCGGCGATGGCGCGTTGCACGGCCGCTGCTTCGGCGCCGCCGGCGCACAGCTCGATCGCCTTGCCCAACTCAGCCAGGGCGTCCTGCGAGAGCCGGCGCACCTCGGGGTCGGCGGCCGCCTCCAGCACCGACTGGTGCGGCGCCAACTCGCTCGGCGCGCTCGAGCGGCAGTACTCGGCGCCGTCGCCTCGCGCCGCCCGCAAGCCGACGTCGCCGGCGACCAGGTTCACCCCCGTCGCCGCCAGGTTCAGCTGGATCGCCTGGTCCCGCTCCTCGAAGGAGACCGCGGTGACGGTCGTCGAGGTCGCGCTCGCCGCGGTGCCGTCTCCGTCGCCGCTGCACGCCCCACCACCCGCAGCGAGCAGCACGCACAGCACCACGGCGGCCGGCGGGCGCAACGCGGACACCGCCACCTTGCTGGTCATGTCGGCAGAGAACGGTAGTACCGCCGGCTGATCTGGGGTACATGGCGGGCGTTTTCGGCCCGCTATGCAATCCAGTCGTCGGCGCGCTGACCGCTCAGGCGGCCTTCAGGTGCTCGTCGTCGGGAAGCGGGGCGCGACGGGCCGGGTGCTCGACGACGGCAAGGACCCGGCTGGCCATGAAGCGAGCGGTACGAACCGGGGTCCCGCCGCGGGTCAACTCGGTCACCTCGACCAGGCCGCGCCCGGTGCGCACGTCGACCCGGCGTCCCGCCCGGGTGGCCACGATCTCGTACGTGCGGGCATCGCCGCCCGCATCGATCACGATCTCCACTCGGTCACCCTTCACGTCACAATTCAACGCCGTCCCGGCGCCGTTTATTCGCCCACGGCCACTCGCCGGCCGACGCCGGCCAGCACCGCCTCGACCTCCTCCAGATCCTCGGGCGTCAGCGCCACGTCCCCGGCCGCCGCGTTCTCGCGCACGTGCGTCGCCGAGCGGGAGCCGGCGATGGCGGCAGTGACGCCGCGCTGGTGCACGACCCAGGCCAGGGCCAGCTGGGCCAGTGCCACCCCTTTGCGCCGGGCGAGGGGCCGCAGTGCCTCCACAACGGCCAGGTTGCGCCGGAACGGCGCCGGGGCGAACAGCTCGTCGTAGGCCCGCATGCCGTGCTTGCCGCTCCGCCAGTCGTCGTCGGAGAAGGTGGTGGTCTCGTCGAACCGGCCGGTGAGGAGGCCGTAGGCGAGGGGGCCATAGGCCACGATGCCCGTACCCGCCGCCTCGCACTGCACGAACAGGTCGTCCCGGCCGTCGCCGTGCAGCATCGAGAAGTGCGGCTGCAGGGAGTCGACGTGGCGCACCCGCTCGCACCGCTCGAGCAGGGAGGCCGAGAAGTTGGACACGCCGATCCAGCGGACCAGGCCGTCGTCGACGAGCCCGGCCATGGCCTCCCACGTCTCCTCCACGGCGACGCCGGGGTCGGGCCAGTGGAGCTGGAACACGTCGATGACGTCGCGCCGGAGCCGGCGCAGGCTGGCCTCGGCGCCGGCCCGCACGCCAGCGGCGTGGAACCCGCTGCCCGCCGGCCTCGGGGCGACCTTGGTGAACACGAGGACGTCCCGGCCGGCCACCGCCTGCGCCACCAGCTCCTCGGAGCGCCCACCGCCGTAGACCTCGGCCGTGTCGACCCAGTTCATCCCCGCGTCGAAGGCCGCCGTCATGGCGGCGACGGTCTGCTCGTCGGGCGGGTTGGGCCCCCAGGCCATGCCGCCGGCCTCCCACGCCCCATAGCCGACCACCGAGATCTCCGGGCCCGCGGACCCGAGCTTCCTCGTCCTCATCCCGTACCTCCCGTGACGTCGGTGGGGCCGGCGGCCGCCCGCCCCTCCCCCCCAACTTGTCCCAGAGCCGACGGTGGCCGAAACGCCGGCGGTCAGCGGCGGGCCGGGCCGCGGTAAGGACGCAGACCGTCCGGAGGGATGGTGCCGAGGCGACCGGCGTTGAAGTCCTCGACCGCCTGCACCAGCTCGGCTCTGGTGTTCATGACGAAGGGCCCGTACTGGGCGACGGGTTCGCCGATGGGGCGACCGCCGAGCAGCAGGACGTCCAGGGCCTCGCTGCCACCGCCGTCGAGCGTGACGGTGTCGCCGGGGCCGAACACGGCGAGCTGCCCCGAGGTGACCGGCCAGCGCTCGACGCCGGCCGTGCCGCCGCCCGACAGCACGTAGGCGAGGGCGTTGAAGTCGGCCCGCCACGGCAGGACGAGCCGGGCACCGGGCGCGACCGTGGCGTGGGCGACGGTGATGGGCGTGTGGGTGCTCCCCGGGCCGCGGTGCCCGGCCACCTCGCCGGCGACGAGCCGCACCAGGGCGCCGCCGTCGGGGGACGACAGGAGCACGACCTGGTCGCCCTCGAGGTTCTGGTAGGCGGGCGGGATCATCTTGTCGGCGGCCGGCAGGTTCACCCACAGCTGGATGCCGTGGAACAGCCCGCCCTGCACCACCAGCTCCTCGGGCGGCGTCTCGATGTGGAGGATGCCGCCCCCCGCGGTCATCCACTGGGTGGCGCCGTCGGTGATCACGCCACCGCCGCCGTGGGAGTCCTGGTGCAGGAACGTGCCGTCGATGATGTACGTGACGGTCTCGAAGCCCCGGTGGGGGTGCCAGTCCGTGCCCTTGGGCTCCATGGGCGCGTACTCGACCTCCCCCATCTGGTCCATGTGGATGAACGGGTCGAGCACGGCGCGGTCGACCCCGGCGAAGGCGCGGCGCACGGGGAAGCCCTCGCCCTCGAAGCCCCGTGGCGCCGTGGTCACCGAGCGCACGCGGCGGGGGGCGGCCGCCGGGGCCGGTTGCGGGAGCTTGGGGAGGGTGAGGGTGTCGGCGGTCACGGCGGGCATGGGAACCTCCGAGCGGCGGCAACCAACTTGGTTGACACATCAAGCGTAGCAGGCAACAGGGGTGATCTGTCAACTATTCCCGGCCCGCCCTCCCCCCTCGAGGCGGGCGACGATGGCCTCGGCGGCGCCGGCGAGGTCGTCGAGCTGGTCCGAGCTCAGCGGCTCCACGAACCACTGGCGGACCTCGTCCACGTGGCGGGGCGCGGCCGACTCGATGGCCCGCCGGCCCTCCTCGGTGAGCACGACGACGGCGCCCCGAGCGTCATTGGCGCACTCCTCCCTGACCACGAGACCGCGCTGCTGCATCCGGGTCAGGTGGTGCGACACCCGGCTCTTCTCCCACTGCATGGCGGCGCCGAGCTCGAAGACCCGCAGCCGCCGCTCCGGGGCCTCCGACAGGTTCACCAGCACCTCGTAGTCGCTCAGCGACAGGCCGCTCTCGGCCTGCAGCTGTCGGTTGAGGCGACCGATCAGGAGGGTGTGGGCCCGCAGGAAGGCGCGCCAGGCCCGTTGCTCCGCAGGGGTCAGCCACCGCCGGCCTCTGGCCACGACGTCAACCTACCCGGGCGTCGTTGATGTGTCACCGGCGTGCCGGCGCAGGCGCCAGGTGACGCGGCGGTGGGGAGTGGGTAGCTGTTGATGGTCCGCGTGGCGGGTGCGAGGAGGTTTTGCCAGGTGCCGACACGACCGACGAAGGGCGATCACGGAACGGCCGACTCCGGGAGCAAGGAACGGGGCGGGCAGAAGGCCACGTACGGGTCGGCCGTCTCACCGGAGGTGGCGGCGGGGCGGGCCGAGGCCATCGGCGCCGATCCCCCGGACGACGAAGGAGACGAAGGAGACGGCTCCGAGGGGTAACGCTGCTCAGCGCGCTGCGTGGCGCGGAGCGGGGAAGCGGTCCACCCGGCGCAGCGCCGGGAACAGGAACCACCACCCGCCGGCCACCGCCAACGTGGCCACCCCTCCGAGCACGACGGCCGCCGACGGCCCCACGAGCTGCCCGACCACACCCGACTCGAAGGCGCCCAGCTCGTTCGACGCGCCGATGAACACGTTCTCGACCGCAAGCACGCGGCCGCGCATCTCCTCCGGAGCGACCAGGGGCACCAGGGTGGCCCGGATGAACACGCTCACCGCGTCGGCCGCCGAGAGGGCGGCCATGGCCGCGAAGGCGACGGCGAAGCTGCGGGTGACCCCGAGGACGACGGTGGCGGCGCCGAAGCCGGCCACCACGGCCAGCAGGGTGACGCCCACGCGACGACGCACGGGCCGAACGGCGAGCACGAGGGTGACGGCGCCGGCGCCGATCCCTCCCGCGGCGCGCAGCCAGCCGAGGCCCACGGCGTCGACGCCGAGGCGGTCGGTGGCGATGGCGGGCAGCAGGGCAACGGCGCCGCCGAAGAGCACGGCGAACAGGTCGAGCGAGATGGCGCCGAGCAGGATCGGCCGGCGCCGTATCAGGCGGACGCCCTCGACGGCGTCTCGAAGCTGCGCCCGGCGGGGAGCGGCCACCCCGAGGTGGCCGACCACCGGCTCGCCCGAGGTGGCGGCGGCCAGGGCGCCGGACGAGGTGGGCGACGCC
>JALYMX010000504.1 GCA_030773495.1 Actinomycetota bacterium
ACCCGGCGCCGAGGGCGGCGACCAGGCGCTCGACGGCGGGCACGGGGCGGTTGGGCAGGCCGAGGGTGCGGGCGAACACGTTGGTGGAGCCGCCCGGGAGCGCGGCCAGCGCCGTCGAGGTCCCTACGAGCCCGTTGGCCGCCTCGTTCACGGTGCCGTCGCCGCCGAAGACGACCACGACGTCGGTGCCGTCGTCCACGGCCCGGCGGGCCAGGTCGACGGCGTCGCCGCGCGCCGTCGTCTCCACGACCGTCACGTCGTGGCCTCGGGTGAGCGCCTGTTCGACCTGCTCGCGTGACCGCGGCGTCACCGAGGACGCCGTCGGGTTCACCACGAGCAGCAGCTTCACGTCGCCCGGCGCATCTGGGTCAGGCCGTCTCGGCGGCGGCCCGGAGCTGGGCCAGGCTCCGGGCCAGCAGGCGCGACACGTGCATCTGGCTGATGCCCAGGCGCCCGGCGATCTCCGACTGGGTCATCCCCTCGAAGAACCGTAGGTGCAGGATGGTCTGCTCCCGCGCAGGGAGGCGGGCGATGAGGGGAGACAGCGCCACCCGGTGCTCGGCGTCGACGAGACCGGGGTCCTCGTCGCCGAGGCGGGCACCGAGGCTGTCGCCGTCGTCCTCGCCGGGCGTCGGCGCGTCGAGCGACGAGAAGCGGTAGGCCTGGCCCGCCTCGAGCGCCTCGAGCACCTCCTCCTCCGACACTTGGGCCTCGGCGGCCAGTTCCTGGATGGTGGGGGAGCGGCCCAACTCCTGGCTGAGGGTGCTCACGATCTTGCCCAGGCGCAGGTACAACTCCTGCATCCGCCTCGGCGCGCGCACCGCCCACCCCTTGTCGCGGAAGTGGCGCTTGAGCTCGCCCACGATGGTGTGCGTGGCGTAGGTGGAGAACTCCACGCCGCGCTCGGGGTCGAAGCGGTCGACGGCTTTCAGCAGCCCCACCGAGGCCACCTGGACGAGGTCGTCGAGCGGCTCGCCGCGGTTGCTGAACCGCCGGGCGAGGTACTCGGCCAGCCCGAGGTGGGCCTCGACGAGCGCGTCGCGCACAGCCGGCGCCCGACTCTCGGCGAACTCCGCGAACATCCGGCGAAGGTCGTCTTTCTGCTCGGCGTTGAAGGTCATGAGGCCGTCAGGTCGCGCCGCGGCGCTTGAGCAGCCGGAAGCACGAGTGCCCGTCCTTGTCGCGGTGCACGCCGTATTCGTCAACGAGCGCGGCGAGTATCTGCTTCGAGAACGAGGCCAGCATCGGATCCGTGTCGTCGTCGCGAAAGGTGCCCACGCCCTCGACCTGGAGCGCTCCGGGCACGACGGTGTAGCGAAGGTCGACGGTGCCGTCCCGTCCTCGGCTGCCTATGAGGACGAAGCACAGCTCGTCGATGGCCAGGCGGAGGTCCTCGACCTCGTCGTAGGTGAAGCCGAGACGGCTGGCGAGGCCCGATGCGGTGACGCGCGCCAGCCGCAGGAACTCGGGTGTTGCGGGGACCGCCAAACGGACCTCGTCGGTTTGCACCGCTCCTCCTGTCTCGCATCGGACGCTACCGCAGCACGGTTGGTGACCGGCAGCGGCGATGGGGGAGTATGCGGGCGTGAAGGTCGTGGTGTGCGTGAAGCAGATCCCCGACCCGGCCACCCCGGGCCGCCTCGACCCCGAATCGTGCACGCTCGCCCGCGACGGGCGGCTCGTCCTCGACGACGCCGACGCCGGCGGCGTGGAGGTGGCGCTTCGACTGCTCGACGCCCTGGGAGGCGGCGAGATGGTCCTCGTCTGCATGGCCCCCCGCGGCGAGACGGGGGGCCTGCGGGCGGCGCTCGCCATGGGCGCCGATCGGGCCATCCTCGTCAGCGACGAGGCCCTCGCCGGCTCCGACGCCCTCGGCACGGCCAAGGTGCTGGCCGCCGCCGTCCGCGGCGAGGCCCCCGATCTCGTGGTGGCGGCGACGGAGTCCACCGACGGGTACACGGGCACCACGCCTGTGCAGGTGGCCGAGCTCCTCGGCCTTCCGTCCGTCACCTTCGCCACCCGCGTCGAGGTGGGCGACGGCACCGTGCGTGTGGAGCGCCGCACGGACACGGGGCTCGACGAGGTCGAGTGCCCGTTGCCGGCCGTGGTCACCGTCGGCGCCGGCGCCGTCGAGCCGCGCTACCCGTCGTTCAGCGGGGTCGTGGCCGCCCGGTCGAAGCCCATCGACCGGCGCAGCGTCGCCGACCTGGGGCTGTCCGCCGCCGAGGTGGGCTGGGCCGGCGCCCGCCAGGAGATCACCGAGGTGGGCGCCGTCGCCGGCCGGCGGGCCGGCGTGGTCGTCGAGGATCGCGGTGACGCCCACGAGCGCATCATCGAGTTCCTCGACCAGCTCCACGTGATCTGACGACGTGGGCATCGAGCGGGTGTGGGTGGTCGTCGACTCGCCTGCGGGGAGCCCGCGCCGGGTGGGCCTCGAGCTGTTGACCGCCGCCCGGCGCGTGGCCGCCGTGGTCGAAGCCGTCCACTGGGGCTCCGGCGTCGACGCGGTGGCACCGGAGCTGGGCCGCTACGGCGCGTCGCGCGTGCTGTCCGTCGGCGACCTCGGCGCGGTCCTCCCGGGCGTCCCCGTGGCCGCGGCGATGGCCGCCCGGGTGGCGGGCGGCGACGGACCGGATGCGGTGTTCCTCGCCACCACGCACGACCAGCGCGACGTGGCCGGGCGATTGTCGGCCCGACTCGACCGCCCGGTCCTCACCAATGCCGTGGGGCTGGCGGACGGGGGCGGCCTGGTGGCGGAGCATGCCGTGTTCGGAGGGTCCACCTTCGTGCGGGCCCGCATCACCGCCCCACCACCCCACCTGGTGGTCTTCCGCCCCCGCTCGTTCGCCGCTGAGCCGCTCGAGGTCGGCCTCGACCCGGCCGTCGAGCTCCTCCCGGTCCCCGACACCGGCCCCGCCGGGCGGGCGACGGTGCGCCGGCGCGTGGTGGCCGAGGCCGGCGAGGCGGACCTCGACGAGGCGGCAGTGGTCGTGGCCGGCGGGCGCGGCGTGGGTGGCTCGTCGGGGTTCGAGATGGTCG
>JALYMX010000505.1 GCA_030773495.1 Actinomycetota bacterium
GCCGTGCTGTGCCCGCGCCCGGCCGGCGACCCCGCCGAGGCGAACGCGGAGGCGGCCCACGCGCGGGCGGGGGAGATGGCCGCCTTCCTCACCGCCGCCAGCGAAGCGCTCGACCGCCCCGGAGACCAGGTGTGGGGGTTCGGCTACTCCGCCGGCGCCAGCGACGTGGTGGCGCTGGCCCTGGACCACCCCGACGCCCTGGCCGGCGCGCTCCTCATCAGCGGCCGGCTGCCCTTTGCCTTCCCCGGCGGGAAGGTGCTCGACGGCAAGAAGGTGTTCTGCGGGCGCGGCCGGGCCGACGAGCAGGTGACGATCGACGACTACGAGGAGCTCGTGGAGTCGTTGGTGACGGCCGGCGCCGAGGTCCAGCTCTACTGGTACGACGCCGGCCACGACCTCACCGACGCCGAGCTGGACGACGCCCGCGAGTGGCTGCGCAAGCGGCGCGGCGGCAGTTGAGCGCGGCCCGCGCCGACACGGGGACCGCCGACGCCGACCCGGCAGGGCTGAAGGAGTGGGTGGCCCAGGAGCTGGCGGCGGCCCGGCACCGGTCGCTGGCCATCCTCGAGCCGCTGTCCGACGACGACCAGCGCCGGCAGCACTCGGTCCTCATGTCGCCCCTGGCGTGGGACCTGGCCCACGTCGGCAACTACGAGGAGCTGTGGCTGCTGCGGGCGGCCACCGCCCACCCCGGCGTCCGGCCCTCGGTCGACACCATGTACGACGCCTTCCGCCATCCCCGGGCCAACCGGCCGGCGCTGCCCCTCCTCTCGCCGGCCGAGGCACGCGCCTACGTGGCCGAGGTCCGCGCGGAGGTGCTGGGCGCGCTCGACCGGGTGGAGCTCGACGGCGCCCCGCCCCTGCTGGCCGGCGCCTTCGTGTACGGCATGGTCGTGCAGCACGAGCACCAGCACGACGAGACGATGCTGGCCACCCGCCAGCTCATGGAGGAGCGGGCTGCCCCCCTCACCGGCGCGGCGCCGGCACCGCCCGGCGGGCCGGTGGGCGGCGAGGAGGTCCTCGTCGACGGGGGCACGTTCCCGATGGGCACCGACGTGGACCCGTGGGCGTACGACAACGAGCGCCCGGCGCACCGCGTCACCCTCGACCCGTTCCTCATCGACACCGCCCCGGTCACGTGCGCCGGCTACGCCGCCTTCGTGGAGGCCGGCGGGTACCACGACCCCCGGCTGTGGAGCGCCGAGGGCTGGGCGTGGCGCCAGCAGGCCGGCCTCGAGCACCCGCAGTTCTGGCGGCGGGAGGGCGACGGGGGCTGGAGCCTGCTGCGCTTCGGGCGCCGGCTCGACCTGCGCCCCGACGAGCCGGTCCAGCACGTGTGCTGGTACGAGGCCGAGGCCTGCGCCCGCTGGATGGGAAAGCGCCTGCCCACCGAGGCGGAGTGGGAGATGGCGGCGTGCTGGGACCCGGCGGCGGGCAAGCGGCGCCACCCGTGGGGCGACGGCCGGCCCGGCGCCGAGCACGCCAACCTGGGCGGGCGCGGCGACGGCCCCGCCCCCGTCGGGGCCTACCCGGCAGGGGTCAGCCCGTGGGGCTGCCACCAGATGCTCGGCGACGTATGGGAGTGGACGGCCTCCGACTTCACCGCCTACCCCGGGTTCCGGTCCTTCCCCTACCGGGAGTACTCCGAGGTGTTCTTCGGCGCCGACTACAAGGTCCTCCGCGGCGGGTCGTGGGCCACCGCCCCGCTCGCCGTTCGGGGGACGTTCCGCAACTGGGACCACCCCATCCGCCGCCAGATCTTCGCCGGGTTCCGCTGTGCCCGCGACGCCGGCCGGCGCTGAGCGTGTGCCGGTTCCTCGCCTACCTGGGCCCGCCCCGCACGCTGGAGGAGCTGGTCGTCGACCCTCCGCACTCCCTGCTGCGCCAGTGCTGGGAGCCCCGGCTGCAGGTGAGCGGCGTGGTGAACGCCGACGGGTTCGGCGTGGGCTGGTACGACCGCACCCGGCGTGACGAGCCCGCCCTGTACCGCTCGGTGCTGCCCATGTGGGCCGACCGGTCGTTCCTCAGCATGGCCGGCGTGGTGGCGGCCGGCGCCGTGGTGGCGGCTGTCCGCAGTGCCACGCCTCCCCTTCCCACCGAGGTGAGCGCCACCCCGCCGTTCGCCGCCGGCCCGTGGCTGTTCGCCCACAACGGCGCAGTGGCCGGGTTCCGCGAGGGCACCGCCGCCCGGCTCCGGCGGTCCCTCAGCGAGCGCCGGGAGTCGGGCATCGCCGGCCCCACGGACAGCGAGGTGGTGTTCGCCCTGGTGCTCGACCTCCTCGATGCGGGAGCGACGCCGGCCGACGCGCTGGCCGGCGCGGTGGCCGCCGTCGGCGCCGTGGCCCCGGCGCCCAGCCGGCTCAACCTGGTGCTCTGCGACGGCGCCCGGGTGGCGGCGACGGCGTGCGGCGACTCGCTGTTCGTGCGCACCGAGGCCGCCGCCACCATCGTGGCCTCGGAGCCCGCCGACGGCTCGCCGGGCTGGGCGCGGGTGCCGGACGGCACCGTGGTGGAGGCCCGGCAGGCCGGCGGCGTGGTGGAGGCCCGCCCGCTGTGACCACGCCGGTGGTGGACGTCCACCTGGGCGCCGGGGACCGGGGGGCGGCCCTGCTCGCCGAGGTGCGCCGCGGGCTGGCCTCGCCTCCCCGTGAGCTGGGGCCCAAGTGGTTCTACGACGAGCGAGGGTGCGGGCTGTTCGAGGAGATCACCCGCCTCCCCGAGTACTACCTCACCCGTCGAGAGCGGGAGATCCTGGCGGCAAGGGCGGCCGACGTCGCCCGGCTCACCGGCGCGGACACCCTCGTCGAGCTCGGGTCGGGCACCTCCGAGAAGACCCGCCTGCTGCTCGACGCCATGGCCGCCGCCGGGACCCTGCGGCGCATCGTGGCGTTCGACGTGAGCGAGCCCACCATCCGCTCGGCCACCGCCACCCTGGCCGGCGAGTACCCGGCGGCCGTGGTGCACGGGGTGGTGGGCGACTTCGACCACCACCTGGGCCGCCTGCCCACGGGTGGGCGGCGCCTCGTGGCCTTCTTGGGCAGCACCATCGGCAACCTCCGCCCGCCCGAGCGGGCCCGCTTCCTGGCCGAGCTGGCGGCCGGGATGGCACCGGGCGACGCGCTGCTCCTCGGCACCGACCTGGTGAAGGACCCCGCCCGGCTGGAGGCGGCCTACGACGACGCCGCCGGCGTCACCGCCGCCTTCAACAAGAACGTGCTGCGGGTGCTCAACCGGGAGCTGGCCGCCGACTTCGACGAGGAGCGCTTCGACCACGTGGCCCGCTTCAGCCCTGATGACGAGTGGGTGGAGCTGGCCCTGCGGTCCCGCGTCGACCAGCGGGTGGCGGTCCCCGACCTGGCCATGGTCGTCGACCTGGCCGCCGGCGAGGAGGTGCGCACGGAGATCAGCGCCAAGTTTCGCCGCCCGGTGGTGGAGGCCGAGCTGGGCGCCGCCGGCCTCGAGCCCGCCTGCTGGTGGACCGACGCCGCCGGCGACTTCGCCCTGTCCCTGTCGTTCGCCGGCTGAACCCGCCCTCGCCGCCGCTCTCGAGTACATGGCGGGCGGTTTCGGCCCGCCATGTACTCGAGAGC
>JALYMX010000506.1 GCA_030773495.1 Actinomycetota bacterium
GCCCCGGACACCGCCACCCCCGACCCCACCGCCCCCGCCGGCGACGCCGCCGCCGGCGACTCCGCCGCCACCAACCCCGCATAGGAGGACCACACCGTGGCCACCAAGGAAGAGATCCTCGACGCCATCGCCGGGATGACCGTGCTCGAGCTCAGCGAGCTGCTCAAGGACTTCGAGGAGCGCTTCGGCGTCACCGCCGCCGCCCCCGTGGCCGCCGCCGCCCCGGCGACCGCCGCCGAAGCCGCCCCGGCCGAGGAGGAGCAGGACGAGTTCGACGTCATCCTCACCAGCGCCGGCGAGAAGAAGATCCAGGTGATCAAGGAGGTCCGCTCCCTCACCAGCCTCGGGCTGAAGGAGGCCAAGGACCTGGTCGACGGTGCGCCCAAGCCGGTGCTCGAGCGGGTCTCCAAGGAGGACGCCGAGAAGGCCCGGGCACAGCTCGAGGCGGCCGGCGCCGGCGTGGAGGTCAAGTAGGGGGTCCGCCGGGGGTCGTCGGACCCTTGACGAGAGATGGGGGTTCGTCTTACCCTTTCCCCGGCCTCCCGGCGGTGGGGTTGTGTTTTGCGCTGCCCACACGTACTATGGACGGTTGCCGTGCCCGTCCGCTCGCGCCCTGGAAGCTCGTGCTGTCCCTCGGCGCGCCCGGTCCACCCCTTCGTCGTCATGAGGAGTAGACCTTGCCGTCTCGTCCCGTCGCACGGGAACGCCTGTCCTTCGCCAACCTCGACGAGGTCCTGCCGCTTCCGGACCTGATCGCCATCCAGCGCGACTCGTTCCGCTGGTTCCTCGACACCGCCCTCGCGGAGACCTTCCGGGACATCAGCCCCATCGAGGACTTCACCGGGACGCTCCGCCTCGAGCTCGAGTTCGACCCCACCGACCCGGACCTGCGGCCCCCGCCCAAGTTCACGGTCGAGGAGTGCAAGGAGAAGGACATGACCTTCTCCGCGCCCATCTTCGTGCGGGCCCGCTTCATGAACGCCCAGACGGGCGAGATCAAGGAGCAGACCGTCTTCATGGGGGACTTCCCGATGATGACGGACAAGGGCACCTTCGTGATCAACGGCACCGAGCGGGTCGTCGTCTCCCAGCTGGTGCGCAGCCCCGGGGTGATCTTCCAGCCCGGCCGCGACCTCAAGACCGTCGTCACCGGCACCATCCACCCCTACCGGGGCGAGTGGATCGAGTTCGACGTCGAGGCCAAGCCGGGCAAGGACATCACCGCGGGCACCCGCGTAGCCCGCAAGCGTCGCCTCAGCCTGTTCGTCCTCCTGCGGGCCCTCGGCTACGACGAGGAGTCGCACCCCGGGCTGCTGGACCGCTTCGTGCGCCACTTCGACTTCCTCGAGGGCCAGTGGGCCAAGGACCGCGACCTGGCGCCCACCCGTGAGGACGCCCTGCTCGAGATCTACAAGCGGGCCCGCCCCGGTGAGCCCCCGTCGGTCGAGTCGGCCCGGGCCTACTTCGAGAACGCCTTCTTCAACCCCAAGCGCTACGACCTCACCCGAGTGGGGCGGTACAAGCTGAACCGCAAGCTGGGCCCGGAGATCGAGAAGCTCTCGTCCATCCTCGACGTCGAGGTGGAGCGCCCCGCCGAGGGCCAGGGCGTGCTCAGCCCCAGCGAGCTGCTGGCGGCGGCCACGTACATGCTGCACCTGGCCAACGGGGAGCCCGGGTACCGCCTCGACGACCAGGACCACTTCGCCAACCGCCGCATCCGCTCCGTCGGCGAGCTGATCCAGAACCAGGTGCGGGTGGGCCTGTCCCGCATGGAGCGGGTCGTGCGCGAGCGCATGACCACCCAGGACGTGGAGGCCATCACCCCCCAGACCCTCATCAACATCCGCCCGGTCGTGGCCGCCATCAAGGAGTTCTTCGGCACCAGCCAGCTGTCGCAGTTCATGGACCAGGTGAACCCGCTGTCGGGGCTCACCCACAAGCGCCGGCTGTCCGCTATGGGGCCCGGCGGGCTCAGCCGGGAGCGGGCCGGGTTCGAGGTGCGAGACGTGCACAGCTCCCACTACGGGCGCATGTGCCCCATCGAGACGCCCGAAGGCCCGAACATCGGCCTCATCGGGCACCTGGCCACGTACGGTCGCATCAACGAGTACGGCTTCATCGAGACGCCGTACCGGCGGGTGAGCGAGGGTCGGGTCACCGACGAGGTGGTCTACCTGGCCGCCGACGAGGAGGAGGAGCACGTCATCGCCCAGGCCAACGCCAGCCTGGACGACGACGGCCGCTTCAACGAGGAGCGCGTCCTCGTGCGCCGCGGGCCCCAGGGCGCCGGCGTCCGGGTGGGCGCCACCGCCACCTCCTACGGGTCGAGCACCGAGGTGGACTTCGTGCCCCCGTCCGAGGTCGACCTCATGGACGTGTCGCCGAAGCAGATCGTGTCGGTGTCCACCGCGCTCATCCCGTTCATCGAGCACGACGACGCCAACCGGGCCCTCATGGGCGCCAACATGCAGAAGCAGGCCGTCCCGCTGCTGCGCCCGGAGGCGCCCTACATCGGCACCGGCGTGGAGGGCAGGGCGGCGCGTGACGCCGGCGACGTGATCGTCGCCGAGGGCGACGGGGTCGTCGCTGAGGTCACCGGCGACCACATCACGATCGAGTACGCCGGCGGCCGGCGGAAGGTGGAGCGGCTCGCCAAGTTCCGCCGCTCCAACCAGAACACCTGCATCAACCAGCGCTCCCTGGTCGCCGAGGGCGACACGGTGCAGGCCGGCGACGTGCTGGCCGACGGCCCGTCGACCCACAACGGCGAGCTGGCCCTGGGCAAGAACCTGCTCGTCGCCTTCATGCCCTGGGAGGGCTACAACTTCGAGGACGCCATCATCCTCTCCGAGCGCCTCGTGCGCGACGACGTGCTCACCTCCATCCACATCGAGGAGCACGAGGTCGACGCCCGCGACACCAAGCTCGGCGCCGAGGAGATCACCCGGGACATCCCCAACCTGTCCGAGGAGATCCTGAAGGACCTCGACGAGCGCGGCATCATCCGCATCGGCGCCGAGGTGGGCCCGGGCGACGTGCTGGTCGGCAAGGTCACCCCCAAGGGCGAGACCGAGCTCACCCCCGAGGAGCGCCTGCTGCGGGCCATCTTCGGCGAGAAGGCGCGGGAGGTGCGCGACACCAGCCTCAAGGTGCCCCACGGGGAGTCGGGCAAGGTCATCGACGTGCGGGTCTTCTCCCGTGAGGACGCCCACGAGCTGCCCCCCGGCGTGAACCAGCTGGTCCGGGTGTACGTGGCCCAGAAGCGCAAGATCAGCGAGGGCGACAAGCTCGCCGGCCGCCACGGCAACAAGGGCGTCATCTCCAAGATCCTCCCGGTCGAGGACATGCCGTTCCTCGCCGACGGCACGCCCATCGACATCATCCTCAGCCCCTTCGGCGTCCCGAGCCGGATGAACGTCGGCCAGGTGCTGGAGGCCCATCTGGGCTACGCCGCCCGGTGGGGCTGGGAGGGCGCCGACCACGGGGCCACCCCCGTGCGGGGCACGGAGAGCAGGACCCGCCCCATCACCGAGCCCGCCGTGTGGATCTCCACGCCGGTGTTCGACGGCGCCCACTGGGACGAGGAGGACAAGGCCGGGCGCACGCCCACCATCCAGCGCATCTTCAGCACGCTGACGCCCGAGACGGCCGACGGCCGGCGCCTCATCGGCGTCGACGGCAAGGCCACGCTCTACAACGGGCGCACCGGCGAGCCGTACGACAACCCCATCACGGTGGGCTACGTGTACATCCTGAAGCTGGCCCACCTCGTGGACGACAAGATCCACGCCCGCTCCACCGGCCCCTACAGCATGATCACGCAGCAGCCGCTGGGCGGGAAGGCGCAGTTCGGCGGGCAGCGGTTCGGCGAGATGGAGGTGTGGGCCCTCGAGGCCTACGGCGCCGCCTACGCCCTCCAGGAGCTGCTCACCATCAAGTCCGACGACGTGCTCGGCCGGGTCAAGGTCTACGAGGCCATCGTCAAGGGCGAGAACATCCCCGAGCCCGGCATCCCCGAGTCGTTCAAGGTGCTCATCAAGGAGATGCAGTCGCTGTGCCTGAACGTCGAGGTGCTCTCGACGACGGGCGAGGAGATCGAGATGCGCGACCTCGACGAGGACGTGTTCCGGACGGCCGAGGAGCTGGGGATCGACATCTCGCGGCCGGAGCGCGGGTCTGACGAGGAGGACGAGCGTCGCGCTGCTGAGCGGGCTTCCCGCTTTTGACCTACTGCTTGCACCGGCGGCCGGGGCGGTGCTCTGGCTCCCTCGGAGACTTGACCCTCACTCGCCGGACACCGCCCCGGCCTCCGGCTGGCGCACGCTGCCCACACGTCCCCGTCGGTTCGTGAATTGAAATTGAGAAGAGAGAGAAGAGGTAGGCGTTGCTGGACGTCAATGATTTTGAGCAGTTGCGGATCGGGCTTGCTACTGCGGACTCGATCCGGACGTGGTCGAACGGTGAGGTGAAGAAGCCGGAGACCATCAACTACCGCACGCTTCGGCCCGAGAAGGACGGGCTGTTCTGCGAGAAGATCTTCGGTCCCACCAAGGACTGGGAGTGCTACTGCGGCAAGTACAAGCGCGTCCGGTTCCGGGGGATCATCTGCGAGCGCTGTGGGGTCGAGGTCACCCGCTCCAAGGTGCGGCGCGAGCGCATGGGCCACATCGAGCTGGCCGCCCCGGTGGTGCACATCTGGTACCTGCGGGGCACGCGGTCGTGGTTGGCCTACCTGCTCATGGGGATCGACCCCCGCGAGGAGCTGAAGGCCAAGCAGCTCGAGAAGGTCATCTACTTCGCCGCCAACCTCGTCACGTGGGTCGACGAGGAGCGCCGGCACACCGACCTGCCCAACATGGAGGTGGAGCTGGGCGAGGAGCTGGCCGAGCTGACCCGCCAGCGCGACCTCGACATCGACCGGCGGTTCAAGGCCCTCGAGGACGAGATGGCCGAGCTCGAGGCGGGCGGCGCCAAGGACTCCGAGCTCAAGTCCAAGCAGAAGGCGGCGGAGAAGGACGTGGCCGCCATCCGGGAGCGGGCCCAGACCGAGCTCGAGCTGGTGCAGCGGGCGTTCGACGAGTTCCGCAACCTGCACGCCCGCAAGATCATCGAGGACGAGCTGCTCTGGCGGGAGCTGAAGGACCGCTTCGGCGACTACTTCGAGGGCGGCATGGGCGCCGAGGCCATCGCCCGGCTCATCGCCCGCATCGACTTCGACGCCGAGGAGGTCAAGCTCCGCGAGGCCATCGACGCCACCGACGGGCGCCGCCCGCTGTCGGTGCAGCGCAAGCAGAAGGCCATCAAGCGCCTGAAGATCGTCACGGCCTTCAACCGGCGCGACGACAACGGAAAGCGGTCCAACGACCCGCGCGCCATGATCCTCGACGCCGTCCCGGTGATCCCGCCCGAGCTGCGGCCCATGGTCCAGCTCGACGGTGGCCGCTTCGCCACGTCGGACCTCAACGACCTGTACCGCCGGGTCATCAACCGCAACAACCGGCTCAAGCGCCTGCTCGACCTCGGGGCCCCCGAGATCATCGTCAACAACGAGAAGCGGATGCTCCAGGAGGCGGTCGACGCCCTGTTCGACAACGGCCGGCGCGGCCGGCCGGTGACCGGGCCCGGCAACCGGCCCCTCAAGTCCCTCTCCGACATGCTCAAGGGCAAGCAGGGCCGCTTCCGGCAGAACCTGCTCGGCAAGCGGGTCGACTACTCGGGCCGCTCGGTCATCGTGGTCGGTCCCACCCTCAAGCTGCACCAGTGCGGCCTGCCCAAGCAGATGGCCCTCGAGCTGTTCAAGCCCTTCGTGATGAAGCGCCTGGTCGATACCGAGCTGGCCCAGAACATCAAGTCGGCCAAGCGCATGGTGGAGCGGCGCCGCGCCCAGGTGTGGGACGTCCTCGAGGACGTCATCAAGGAGCACCCCGTCCTGCTGAACCGCGCCCCCACCCTGCACCGCCTCGGCATCCAGGCCTTCGAGCCGGTGCTCGTGGAGGGCAAGGCCATCCAGATCCACCCCCTGGTGTGCGCCGCCTTCAACGCCGACTTCGACGGCGACCAGATGGCCGTGCACCTGCCGCTGTCGGCCGAGGCCCAGGCCGAGGCCCGCATCCTGATGCTGTCGGCCAACAACATCCTGTCGCCCGCCACCGGCCGGCCCATCACCGTCCCGTCGCACGACATGGTCTTCGGCGCGTACTACCTGACCCTCGCCGTCCCCGGGACCAAGGGCGAAGGGCGGGCGTTCCGCCACCTGTTCGAGGTGGAGCAGGCGTACGAGGCCGGCGACATCGACCTCCACGCCCCGGTGAAGGTGCGCACCCCCTCGCTCAACGGGAACGGGAGCAGCGGCGACGGCGAGGGCCCGGTGTACCAGGAGGTGGAGACGACGGCCGGCCGGCTGCTGTTCAACACCGCCCTGCCCGCCGGGTTCCCCTTCGTGAACGAGCTGGTGTCGAAGCGGGGCCGCAGCATCGCCTCCATCGTGGAGGAGATCGCCGACTCCTACCCCAAGGTCGACGTGGCCGTGTGCCTCGACCGCATCAAGGATCTCGGCTTCCGCTACGCCACCCAGTCCGGCCTCACCATCTCGATCGACGACGTCAAGACGCCGCCCGAGAAGTCGGCCATCCTCGACCGCTACGAGAAGGAGGCGGAGAAGGCCGAGACCCAGTTCAAGCGGGGCATCATCACCGACGACGAGCGGCGCCAGAAGGAGATCGAGATCTGGACGTCGGCCAACTCCGAGGTCGGCCGGGCCATGGACCGGACGCTGTCGACCATTGCCTTCAACCCGCTCGACATGATGGTGAACTCCGGCGCCCGGGGCAACGCCCAGCAGGTGCGTCAGATCGCCGGCATGAAGGGCCTGGTGTCGAACCCGCGGGGCGAGATGATCCCCCGGCCCATCAAGTCCTCGTTCCGTGAGGGCCTGTCGGTGCTCGAGTACTTCATCTCGACCCACGGGGCCCGCAAGGGCCTGGCCGACACCGCCCTGCGCACCGCCGACTCGGGCTACCTCACCCGGCGACTGGTGGACGTGGCCCAGGAGATGATCATCCGGGAGCCGGACTGCGGCACGTCGCGTGGCATCTGGCTCGACGGCATCGGGCCCGACCAGCCGGGTCGGCGTTCGTACCTGGAGACGCGCGTGTTCGGCCGCGTGCTCTCCGAGCCGGCCGGCGCCTTCCCCGCCGGCACGGACATCGGCGACGAGGAGCTGGTCGCCCTGCGTGACGACCCCGCCGTGCAGCGGGTGCGCGTGCGGTCCGTGCTCACGTGCGAGGCCGAGCACGGCATCTGCGCCACCTGCTACGGCCGCTCGCTGGCCACCCTCAAGGCCATCGAGCTCGGCGAGGCGGTCGGCGTGATCGCCGCCCAGTCCATCGGCGAGCCGGGCACCCAGCTCACCATGCGGACGTTCCACACCGGTGGCATCGCCGGGGAGGACATCACCCACGGCCTGCCCCGGGTGGTCGAGCTGTTCGAGGCCCGCACCCCGAAGGGCGCCGCCGTGCTGGCCCGCACGTCGGGCGTGGTCCGCATCGCCGAGGAGGAGAACGGCCGGCGCATCACGATCGTGGGCGACGACGGCACCGAGGACAGCTACAACGTGTCGCAGCGGGCCCACCTCGAGGTGTCCGAGGGTTCGGAGGTGACGGCCGGCGACGCCCTGGTCGAGGGCCCCAAGGACCCCAAGGAGCTGCTGGAGATCAAGGGCATCCGCGAGACCCAGCAGTACCTGGTGGAGGAGGTGCAGAAGGTCTACCGGGACCAGGGCGTGTCGATCCACGACAAGCACATCGAGCTCATCGTCCGCCAGATGCTGCGGCGGGTGTCGGTGGCCGAGCCCGGCGACTCCACCTTCCTGCCGGGCGAACGGGTGGACTCCCGCCAGTACGCCGAGGTCAACCGCCAGCTGGTCCAGGCCGGGCAGCGCCCCGCCGAGGGGCGCCCGGAGTTGATGGGCATCACCAAGGCGTCCCTGGCCACCGAGTCGTGGCTGTCGGCGGCCTCGTTCCAGGAGACCACGCGGGTGCTCACCGAGGCGGCCATCGAGGGCAAGTCCGACCACTTGTTCGGGCTGAAGGAGAACATCATCATCGGCAAGCTCATCCCGGCCGGCACCGGCATGTCCCGCTACCGGGAGTTCGACATGGACGCTCCCGAGTACGAGCCGATGTTGGGGTGGTCCTCCGACGCCGACACCGGCACCGAGGACCTGGCCGCCTGGCTGGCCAACATCGGCACCGGCACCGGGTCGGCGGCTGGCGACGGCGGTGAGGCCACGCCGACCTGGCTGCAGCCGGGCCCGGCGGCCAACGGTGACGACGCCCCCACCTACGAGCCAGGCGAGGCCGGGTAGACCAACCCGGCCTCGCCGCGGCGGGGCGGGAGATCAGCAGCCGGCGGGCAGGGCCATGTCGGCGGTGCGGGCCTGGTTGCCCCTGCCGTCGACGGCCCGCACCCACCACGTGAGCGGCCGCCCGGGTGGCAGCGCGCCGGCCCAGCGGTCGCCCTCCTTCGCCATCGGGGCGTGGTGCTCGCCGCCGCCGTCGCGCCAGTGGAGGGTGAGTGCCACGTCCCCCTCGTCCTCGGCCGCCGCCATCACCCGGCACCCCTCGGCGTCGGCTCCGAGGTCGGGCGGGTGCTCGACCGAACCGACGACCGGCGAGGCGGCGGCCGACCCGTCGTCGCCCACCACGCGCACCGACGCCCGCACCTCCCCCTCCGGCGCCGTGTCGAGGACCCGTACCTGCAGCGCACGGGACTCGCCCGGCCCGAGTCGCCCGCCGGCGGGCGTCACCTCCAGCCACTCCACGTCGGCGGAGGCCTCCCACGCCAGCCGCCGGGGCGACCGGTTGTCCACGACCAGCTCGCCGCTGGGGAGGTCGAGGGTCGGCGGCGACAGGCGCAGGCCCGCAGTGGCCGGCGCGACCAGGGTGAGCGGGTCCACGGCCGCCGGCCGCTGCTCGGCCC
>JALYMX010000507.1 GCA_030773495.1 Actinomycetota bacterium
GCGTTGGGCGGCGGACGACTCGAGGGCCTGGAGCGTGCGCGTGGCGTCGGGGAGCCAGGCCGTGGATCCGACCACCTCCTCGATGCCCTCGCGGGCCCGCTCGACGCGCACGCCCATGGCCTCCACCCGGGTGGCCAGCGAGCGCACGGTGTCGAGGACGAGGTCGATACCCGCCTGTCGGCCCTCGACGGCCACGAGGACCCGCTCCATGGCCTCTTCCAGGCGCCGCAGCGCCTCGTCGAGCTCGGCGCCAACGGTGCCGGCAGGCGGGTCGGCCGCCTGAACCGGAGGGGCGTGGACGGCGGCCTCGATGGCGGCCAGCCGCCCGTCCAGCCCGCCCAAGGCCTCCGAGAAGGTGGTCAGCATCCCGTACAGGACGGCGGCGGTGCCACCGTCCCCGTCCCCGCCGGCGGCCCGCGCCGGCCCGCTCTCGCCCACCGGCACCTCCTCGTGTCCAGGTCTGCTCACCGGGGTCGTCCGCTGCCGGCCCCGGTGCCGGCGCCCGGCGCCCGGGCCGGCGCCGGCTCCCACGGGCGATCCTCCCGCAGCTCGGCGACGAGGGAGTCGACCACGTCGACCAGCGACCCACCCCGCGCCACCACCTCGCGCTGGCGGGCGTAGCTCGGGCGCTTGAGCATGGCGAGGGCGTGACCCAGCTCGTCGGTGCAGCCGAGGCGCTCCGCCACCGGGTGGAGCTCGTCGACCAGGTGGGCGACGGCGTCCGCCAGCCGGACCAGGTGACCGTCGTCGTCGACGATGATCTCGGCGTCGACGCCGTGGCGGGCCGCCCGCCACTTGTTGTGGCGCAGCACCCACCCAGGACTGGTCGGGAGCGCCCCGTCGCGGTCCAGCACCGCGTTCATCCACTCCACCAGGCACTGGGCCATCGCCGCCACCGCCGCCACCTCGCGCAGCGTGGGGAGGCCGTCGCACATGCGCAGCTCGACGGTGCCGAAGTTCGGGTGCGGGCGGATGTCCCACCACACCTCGCGGATGGAGGTGATGGCCTTGGCGTTCACCAGCGTGGTCATGAACCGCTCGAAGTCCGCCCAGTCCGACAGCTCGTACGGCAACCCGGCGGTGGGAAGGGCCTCGAACACCTTGGAACGAGCCGACGCCAGGCCGGTGTCGTGGCCCATCCAGTAGGGGCTGGACGACGACACCCCGAGGAAGTGGGGGATGTAGGGAGCCAACCCGTTGGCGATGGCGATGGCCTTCTCCCCCGAACGCACGCCCACGTGGACGTGGATGCCGAAGATCTGCAGGCGCCTCGCCGTCCACTGCATCTCGTCCACCAGCTGGTGGTACCGCCGGTCGGGGCTGATGGTCTGGTCCGCCCATTGGGAGAACGGGTGGGTGCCCGAGCACAGCAGCTCCAAGCCCCGTCGGTCCGTCTCGGCCCGCACCTGGTCGAGCGTGGCGGCCAGGTCACCCCGGGCGTCGGCGACGCGCGTGCAGATCCCGGTGATGATCTCGACGGTGGACTCGAACAGCTCGTGCTTGGCCCGCGGGTGGGCGCCGCCGGGGCAGCCGGCGCCCAGGGCGGCGAGGATCTCCGAGGCGGCCGGGTGCAGCTCGCGGGTGTCCTGGTGGACCACCTCGAGCTCCATCTCGATGCCGAGGCTGGTCCGCTCCGACGGCGTGAAGGTGATGGGCACGACGACGCGATTCTGCTACACGGTGGGCGGTCGCCCGACCACGCCCGGGCTCGGCCGACGTGACCTAGCTAGCGCGGCGGCGACCAGGCGTTGAGCGGGCGGCCGGCGACGGCGCCGACGAAGCTGGCGCCGCCGAAGGCGAACACGCCGCCGTCGGCCGCCACCAGGCGGTAGCCCCGTCCCGACGGGGACGAGGCGACCTTGACGATGGGGGCGTTGAGCGGCTGGCCGGCCATCGACCCCGTGTAGCCGGCGTCGCCGAAGGCGAACACGCCGCCGTCGCCGGAGACGAGGCGGTAGCCGGCGCCGGAGGGGGTGGGAGCCAGGTCGACGACGGGCGCCCGCAACGGCTGCCCGGCGAGCGAGCCGGCGAAGGTGGCGTCGCCGAAGGCGAACACGCCGCCGTCGGCGGTGGCCAGCCAGTAGCCGGCGCCCGAGGGCGTGGCGGCGAAGGCCACGACGGGCGACGACGGTGGGCGGCCGGTGAGCGAGCCGTGGAACGCGGCATCGCCGAACCCGAACACGCCACCGTCGGCGCCGACCAGCCAGTAGCCGTTACCACTCGGGGTCGGGGCCATGGCGATGACCGGCGCGTTGAGGCGGCGGCCGGCGAGGGAGCCGAGGTACGGCGCCCGACCGAAGGCGAACACGCCGCCGTCGGCGGCGGCCAGCCAGTAGCCGGCGCCCCGCGCCGCCGGAGCGAGGGCGACCACCGGGG
>JALYMX010000508.1 GCA_030773495.1 Actinomycetota bacterium
CCCGCCGCCGATGTCCGTGCCGGCGTGGACGACGTCGCCGCCGAGCTGGCCGAGTCCGTGGCCGGCGGCCTGCATCGGGCGCTCGAGGCGGCGGTGGCCGGCGAACGGGGCGCCGAGGAGGCGTCCGTGGTGATGGAGCGCATCGGGGCCGCCTACCGCGGCTTCAAGACCCAGCGCATCGAGGGGCTGGCGGGCGACGCCGTCACCGCGGCGTTCGCCCGGGGCACCATCGCCGCGTCCGACCCGAGTTCGCCGCTGCAGTGGGTGGTCGACGACGAGGGGAGGCCGTGCCCGGACTGCGACGACAACGCGCTGGCCGGTCCCACGCCGCCCGGCGACCCCTTCCCGACGGGCCAGCCCCACCCGCCGGCGCACGCCGGCTGCCGGTGCCTGCTCGCCCCCGCCCGCCTGCCGGCCGCGGTCGCCGAGGCCGGCTGAAGCAAGTACGACCCGGGGAGTCCGTAGCATCGACGACATGCGTGCTCAGGGCGAAGCCCGTTCCCGAAGGCGCCGGAACCGCGGCCGAGTCGGGCTGGCCGCCGCCGCGCTCGTGCTGTTCTTCGGCCTCACCTCGCTGCGTGGCGTCGCCGGCTTCTTCACCACGTACCTGTGGTTCGAGGAGTTGGGCTTCACCACCGTGTGGTCCGGGGTGCTCGGCACCAAGATCCTGCTGGCCACGGTGTTCTCGGCGGTCTTCTTCGCCGCCCTGCTCCTGAACCTGGTCATCGCCGATCGGCTGGCGCCGCGGTTCCGCGCCATCGGCCCCGAGGACGAGCTGGTCCAGCGCTACCGCCAGACCGTCGGGCCGCATGCCGCCAAGGTCCACGTGGCGGTGGCCGCCCTGTTCGCCCTCCTGGCTGGCACGGGGGTGTCCGCCCAGTGGCAGAACTGGCTCCTGTTCCGCAACGTCGTCGACTTCGGCGTACGAGACCCCCAGTTCGGGCGCGACGTGGGCTGGTTCGTGTTCAAGCTGCCCTTCCTCGCGTTCGTCGTGGACTGGGCCTTCGTGGCCATCGTCATCATCGCCGTGGTCACCGTCGTCGCCCACTACCTCAACGGCGGCATTCGCCTCCAGGCCCCGATCCAGCGGGTCACCCCGCAGGTGAAGGCCCACGTCTCGGTGCTCCTCGGCGCCCTCGCCCTGGTGAAGGCGGTGGGGTACTACCTCCAGCGCTACGAGCTGAGCTTCTCGACGAGGGGCGTGGTCGACGGCGCCACCTACACCGACGTCAACGCCCAGCTCCCGGCGCTCGAGCTGCTCATCTTCATCTCGCTGGCCGCCGCCGTGCTGTTGCTCGCCAACATCCGCCGTCAGGGCTGGGTGCTGCCCGTCATCGGCGTCGGCCTGTGGGCCTTCATCTCGGTGATCGTCGGTGCCGTCTACCCGGCGTTCACCCAGAAGTTCCGGGTGGAGCCGGCCGAGATCGGCAAGGAGCGCCCGTACATCGGCCGCAACATCGAGGCCACCAGGGCGGCCTACGGCCTCGACAAGGTCGAGGAGACGCGCTTCCCCTACGACGAGGAGCTCACCGCCGAGGGCCTGGCGCGCAACGCCGAGACGGTACGCAACGTGCGCCTCTGGGACCCGCAGTTCGTGGGGACGACGTTCCAGAAGCTGCAGGAGATCCGGGCGTACTACCGGTTCAACGACGTGGACATCGACCGCTACGAGATGGGCGGGCGCACCACACAGACCATCCTGTCGGTGCGCGAGCTGAACTCCTCCGACCTTCCCTCGCAGTCGTGGGTCAACCGCCACCTGTCGTTCACGCACGGCTTCGGCGCCCTGGTCGCGCCGGCCAACGCGGTGACGCCCGACGGCCAGCCCGACTTCACGCTGCGCGACATCCCCCCGGACGGCACGCCGGAGATCTCCCAGCCCCGCATCTACTACGGCGAGAACACCGGCGGCTACGCCATCGTGAACAGCAAGCAGCGGGAGATCGACTTCCAGCGCCGGGACGGCACCACGGAGTTCAGCCGCTACGACGGCGAGGGCGGCGTGGAGTTGAGCTCGGTGCTGCGCCGGGCGGCGTTCGCGCTGCGCTTCGCCGACTTCAACCTGCTCATCTCCGATCTGGTCACGCCGCAGTCGCGTGCCATCTACATCCGAGACATCGGTGACCGCGTCCGCACGGCGGCCCCCTTCCTGCGCTACGACGCCGACCCCTACCCGGTGATCGTCGACGGCCGCCTCCTCTGGGTGCAGGACGCCTACACCACCACGACCCGCTACCCCTACTCGCAGCGGGCCAACGTGGACCGGGTCCCGGGGGGGAGCGGGCTCGGGACGAGCTTCAACTACGTGCGCAACTCCGTCAAGGTCGTGATCGACGCCTACGACGGCACGATGCGGTTCTACGTCGTGGACGAGAGCGATCCCATCGCCCGGGCCTACGCCAAGGCCTTCCCGAAGCTCTTCACGCCCGACAGCCAGCTGAGCGAGGGCCTGCGGGCCCACCTGCGCTACCCGGAGGACCTGTTCCGGGTGCAGACCAACATGTTCGGCCGCTACCACATCACCGAGCCCAACGAGTTCTACAACGCCGGCGACGCCTGGGACATCTCGCAGGACCCCGGCTCCGGCTCGCCCTCGGTCGGCCGCAACACGGGGACGCCGACCGCACCGGCCCCCGTCGCCGCCGGCGGGCTCGTGGCTCCCCCGAAGGAAGCCCGCATGGACCCGACGTACCTGCTGCTGCGCCTCCCCGGGGAGGCCAAGGAGAGCTTCCTCATCCTCCAGCCCTTCGTCCCCCGGTCCCGCGGGGACGAGCAGCAGAACCTGACCGCGTTCATGACGGCCAAGAGCGACCCCGGGGAGTACGGCAGGCTCCAGGTGTTCGTGATGCCCCGCGGCGAGCAGATCGACGGGCCCTCGCTCGTCGACGCCCGCGCCGCCGCCGACCCGGTCATCTCCCGCGAGGTCACCCTCCTCGACCAGCGGGGCTCCGAGGTGAAGTTGGGCAACGTCCAGGTCATCCCCGTCGAGAACTCGCTGCTGTACATCCGGCCGCTGTACGTCCAGTCGGCCCGCAACCCGCTGCCCGAGTTCAAGCGGGCCATCGTGGTGTTCGGCAACAAGGCGGTGATCGGCAACACGCTCCAGGAGGCGCTGACCCAGGTGTTCGGCGCCGCCCCGGAGACCCTGGAGCAGGCCAAGCCGGGCGCCCCGGCCCCACCCGACGGGCCGGCGTCGCCACCAGGGGCGCCGGCGGCACCGGGCGCCGGC
>JALYMX010000509.1 GCA_030773495.1 Actinomycetota bacterium
GAGCACGGTGATGGCCGCCGTGGTGCTGGCCGTCGCCGCCTTGGTCGAGCCGGCGCCGCTGCGGGCCGGGGTCGGCGTGGCCGCCGGTGTTACCGTGTACCTGGTCGTCGCCCGGCGCCTCGGCATCCGAGAGCTGACGGCCCTCCTGCGGACCCGGAGGCGCGCGTGATCACGGGGTGGCTCCTGAAGCTCGTACTGAGCTTCGCGCTCCTGGGCGTCGTGGTCTTCGAGGCCGGGTCGCCCCTGCTCACCCGGGCCCAGATCGACGGCGTGGCCCACGACGCGGCGGACGCCGCCGGCCTCGAGCTCGTGCAGCACGGCGACGCCCAGCGGGCCCAGCAGGCTGCCGAGGCAGTGGCCGCCGACAACGACGTCGAGCTGAAGGCCTTCACGGTCGACGCGCAGGGGCTCGCGCACGTCACCGTGGAGCGGGAGGCCCGCTCGCTGGTATTGAAGAACTGGGACCGTACCGCCGGCTGGTACGACGTGGAGGTGTCGGCCACGGGCGGGCGGCAGGGGAGACAATGAAGGGGAGACAATGACTGTTCGCGTCGTCGCCGACACCGCGTCTGACCTGCCCTCGGCCACGGCCGACGAGCTCGGCATCGAGCTGGTCCCCCTCACCGTCCGCTTCGGCTCCGAGGAGCTGGTCGACCGCCGCGACCTCACGCCGGCCGAGTTCTGGGCCCGCCTGGCCAGCTCGTCGGAGCTGCCCGAGACGGCGGCGCCCTCCCCCGGGGACTTCGAACAGGCCTTCCGGCGGGCCGCGGAGGCGGGCGCCACCGGCGTCGTCTGCGTCACCATCTCCTCGGCCCTGTCGGCCACCTACGAGGCGGCGCGGGTGGCGGCGGGCGCCGTCGAGGGCGTCATCCCGGTGCGCGTCGTCGACTCCCGCGCCGTCACGATGGCCGAGGGCAGCATCGCCGCCGCCGCGGCCCGGGCGGCCGCCTCGGGCAAGGGCCTCGACGACGTGGCCGGCGCCGCTGAGGACCTCGTCCCCCGAGTGCGCACCTTCGCCGCCCTCGACACGCTGGAGAACCTGCGCAAGGGCGGGCGCCTCGGCGCCGCCCAGGCGCTCCTGGGCTCGATGCTCTCGATCAAGCCGGTGATCCAGGTGGCCGGCGGCAAGGTGGAGCCCGAGTCCAAGCAGCGCACTCGGGGCAGGTCGCTGCGCTACTTGGCCGACAAGGTTCGCGAGGCGGCGCCGGTGGAGAACCTGGCGGTGATGCACGGCGGTGCCCCCGACGTCGACCAGCTCCTCGACCTGCTCGGCGACGTCCACCCTCGCGACCAGATCCTCGTCGGCGAGGTCGGGGCGGTCATCGGGACCCACGCCGGCCCCCGCGTCATCGGGGTCACCTTCACCGTGCGCGGGTAGCGCTCCCGGGTCGCGCAGCCGGGCGGCTCGACCGTCCTCGCTACGCTCGGGGCACCGTGGCCGACTCGCTGCCCCTGATCGACCGCGTGCTCGCCGGCCGCTACCGCATCGTGCGGCGCATCGCCAGCGGCGGGATGGCCGAGGTGTGGGAGGGCTACGACGACGTCCTGGCCCGCCCGGTGGCCGTCAAGGTGCTGCACCCCCACCTCGCCGCCGACGCCTCCTTCGCCGAACGCTTCCGCCGAGAGGCGGTGGCGGCCGCCCGCCTCACCCACCCGGGGATCGTGGCCACCTTCGACACCGGCACGGACGGCGACGTGGCGTTCATCGTGATGGAGCTCGTGCGCGGGCGAACGCTGCGGGACGCGCTCACCGAGGCCGACTCCCTCCCGCCCGCCGTGGCCGTCCCCATCGCCGCCGAGGTGGCCGCCGCCCTCGAGCACGCCCACCAGGCCGGGCTGGTCCACCGCGACATCAAGCCGGCGAACATCCTGCTGTGCGAGCACGACGGGGAGACGGCGCCGCTGCTGCGGGTGAAGGTCGCCGACTTCGGGATCGCCAAGCTCCAGGCCCAAGCGGCGACGGGCGGGGACCTCACCCAGACGGGCACCGTGGTCGGCACCGCCCGCTACCTGTCCCCGGAGCAGGTGCAGGGCCGGCCGCCCGACGGCCGCTCCGACGTCTACGCCCTGGGCGTGGTCCTCTACGAGATGCTGTGCGGACGAGCGCCCTTCGCTGCCGACTCCGACCTGGCGACGGCCCTCCAGCACGTGCGCGGCCAGCCGCCACCCCCCCGCCAGCTGCGCTCGACCATCCCGGCCCGACTCGAGTCTGTCGTCCTGCGCGCCCTGGCCAAGGACCCGGCCGACCGGTACCAGTCGGCCGCCGAGATGGAGGCGGCGCTGCGAGCCAGCTCCGTGGTGGAGGGCGAAGAGGAGCAGCACAAGGAGCCAGACGACGCCGTCCCCCACGTGGTGCGCCACCCCACGCCGCCCTCCGGCGTGCCCGCCCTCACCCGCCCGCCGTCGCGACGGCTGGTGGGGCCGGCCCTCGTGGCCGTCGTGGCCGTGGC
>JALYMX010000510.1 GCA_030773495.1 Actinomycetota bacterium
GGCCACCACCGCAGGGTGCGGGTGGCGGCGAACTGCGGGCGGCCGCCGGCGAGCAGCCCGACGGCCAGGCCGCCGGCGAGGGCCAGGGCGGTGAACCGCATGGGCTGGCAGGGTAGTGGCGGGTGGGTGGCGCAGCGGGTCGGAGGTGCGCCACCGCAGAGCGGCGACTACAACGTTCGCATGGCACCGCGCGCCCTGATCACGGGCATCACCGGCCAGGACGGGTCCTACCTGGCCGAGCTGCTCCTCGCCAAGGGCTACGAGGTCGTCGGGATGGTGCGGCGCTCGAGCACGGTCACCTTCGAGCGCATCGCCCACATCCAGGACCGCATCCGCGTCGTGTCCGGCGACCTGCTCGACGAGGTCTCCATGATCAAGCTGCTGCAGGTCCACCGCCCCACCGAGGTCTACAACCTGGCCGCCCAGTCGTTCGTGCAGACGTCGTGGGAGCAGCCGGTGCTCACCGGGGAGACCACCGCCCTCGGGGTGACGCGGGTGCTCGACGCCATCCGCACCGTCGACCCTTCCATCCACTTCTACCAGGCCAGCTCCAGCGAGATGTTCGGGAAGGTCGTGGAGTCACCGCAGCGGGAGACGACGCCGTTCTACCCGCGCAGCCCCTACGGCGTGGCCAAGGTCTACGGCCACTGGATCACCGTCAACTACCGCGAGTCGTACGGGCTGCACGCCTCCAGCGGGATGCTGTTCAACCACGAGTCGCCGCGCCGGGGCCTGGAGTTCGTCACCCGCAAGATCACTGCCGGCGTGGCTCGGATCAAGCACGGCATCGACACCACCCTGCCGCTGGGCAACCTCGACGCCCGCCGGGACTGGGGCTTCGCCGGCGACTACGTGCGGGCCATGTGGCTCATGCTCCAGCAGGACGCGCCGGGCGACTTCGTGGTCGCCACGGGCGAGACGCACTCGGTGCGGGAGTTCTGCGAGCTGGCCTTCGGCGCCGCCGGGCTCGACTACCGCGACCATGTGGTGCTCGACCCCCGCTTCATGCGCCCCGCCGAGGTCGACGTCCTGATCGGCGACGCCTCCAGGGCGCGCGCCGAGCTGGGATGGAAGCCCGACGTGAGCTTCACCGGGCTGGTGGAGGCCATGGTGGAGGCCGACCTGGACCTGGTCGCCCGCCAGCAACGGGTGTGACGCCGGGTCAGGTGACCCGGCGGGTCTGGCTCCGCTGTATGAGCCACACGATGAGCGCGGCGCCGAGCACGGACAGGATGAGGCCGGCGGCCCGGTTGAACAGCAGGCCGGCCACCAGGCCGGCGAGCAGCGAGCCGCCCACGCCCACGAGGATGGTCAGCCCGATCGACATGGGGTTGGGCCCGGGGATGGCGAGCCGTCCGAGGGCGCCCACGATGAGACCGCTGAGGATGAGGCCGAGGATGTAGATGATCACCCCGGTACTGTCCCTCGTCGGCCCCCGTTTTACACGGATGCCCGCCCGGCGACTTCCCCAACCCGGCTCGGGCGGCGACACTGGGTGACGATGGCGTCCCTTCCCGCGCCCGCCCCGGCCCGCCGGTGCTCGACGTGATCCTCGCCGCCGCCACGCCCGGCCTCGTCGTGGCCTTCGCCGCCGGGATGATCTCGTTCCTCTCGCCCTGCGTCCTGCCCCTGGTGCCCGGCTACCTCTCGCTCATGTCGGGGGTGGGGACGGCGGAGCTGGCCGTGGCCACCAAGGCCGACACCCGCCGGCTGCTGCGCTCCACGCTGCTGTTCGTGGCCGGCTTCACCGTGGTCTTCGTGGCCCTGGGCGCCGGGGCCAGCGCCGTCGGCCAGGTCCTGCTCGATCACCAGCGGGGCCTGAACCAGATCGCCGGCGCCGTGGTCATCGCCATGGGCCTGGCCCTGGCCGGCGTGGTGTCGCCCCGCCTGCTCCAGCGGGAGCGCCGGGTCCACGTGTCCCCTTCCCGTCTGGGCGGCTTCGCCGCCCCCGTCATGGGGATGGCTTTCGCCTTCGGGTGGACCCCGTGCATCGGGCCGGTCCTGGCGTCGGTGCTCTCCCTCGCCGCCACCGAGGCGACGCTGAGCCGGGGCGTGACCCTGCTCCTCGCCTACTCGCTCGGGCTCGGGGTCCCCTTCGTGGCCACCGGGATCGCCTTCGGCCGGCTGGCCGGCGCACTGGCGTGGGTCAAGCGCCGGGCCCGGGCCATCAACCTGGTCTCCGGGCTCCTCCTTGCCGCGTTCGGGGTGCTGTTGTTGACCAACCGGCTGAGCCGGATGTCGGGGTGGCTGGTCGAGGTGATGGACCGCATGGGCCTCGACCGCCTCACCGCCATCTGAAACCGCCAGCGGAGCTCGGGCAACACGCGGGTGAGTTGATCGGCTCGAGCGGCCTTGCCGACACCACGATTGGCGCCCTCGTCGCCGCCACCGCTCTCCAACGGCCCGGGCCCGTCTTCATCCTCACGAGCGACCCCGACGACCTGCGGGCCCTCACCGCGTCGCGACGTGACGTGTCAGTCGAGCGGGTGTGATCTGACGGTCCACCGGGAGAGTGCGGTTATTCGTACCGTGTCGAATGCTCCCCGTCACGACGGTCTAGGAAGGGGTTGACGGCGAGCAGACCGTCAAAGCGTCGGCCATCTTGTAGGTCTTCTGTGAGCAGCTCGCGGGCGCCCGAGCGGACAGCCGACACGACGATGAGCGCATCCCAGAACGACAGCTGGTCACGTTCTTCTAGCTGTGAGGCGGAGACGATGTCCTCGACGTCCGGGCGGTGGACCGGCCAGGCGGCGTAGGTCGTCATGACGTCGCGGGCGGTCTGGCGGCGCAGAGGGTTCGGGAGCTTGCGCGTGACGGTCACGTAGAACTCCTGGAGGACCTGACTGCTGATGACACCCGATTCGCCTTCCCAGAGCGCGGCCAGCCGCGCCTTGGCGGCGCCGTGCTTTCCGCCTGCATCGGCGTCATAGGCGTAGACCAGGACATTGGTATCGACAAACGCGGCTTCACCGTCCATGGAGGCTGCTCCGTTCCGGGAGAGGACCTCCGCCGAGGTGGAATCCACGGTTCAGTTGGGCGAGCGCGGTGGACTTGGCTCGCTGATACGCCTCGTCCTCGCCAACGAGCCTCTCGATCTCGTGCGCGACCAGCTTGCTCACCGACGTCGAGCGCCGCGCCGCGAGCACACGGGCCTTCTTCACGGTGGCTTCGTCGAGCTGGACAGTGAGGTTGCGCTTCACGACGGCGATGATACGTGAAACACGTGGCCCACTTGAAGCACGTGGCCGCCGTTCCGCCTGGTTCCCGGCGGGGAACTCGCCCATTCCAACCGTGTCGAATGCTCCCCCGAGCAGGCTTCGGGAGTGCGGTCCTGTGGTCCCGTGAACGATTTCTGGAACGTCAGCCACCGTCTTGACGTAGCGGACGATCCGGCGATCGTGCGAGTACCCGACCGCCTGCCAGAAGGCCATCGCGTCCGACTCGACGTTGGCGACGAGCGCCGTGATGCGACGGCGTCCCTGAGCCGCCAGCCGTGCTTCTCCTGCGTCGACGAGGGCATAAGCGATTCCCCGGCGGCGCCTACCGTCGGCGACCACGAGCCGGTACATGTTGCCGCGCCAGCCGTCGAACGCGGCGATAAGGGTTCCGACGACCGCCCGTCGTCGTCCAAGGCCAGGAGAAGGTCGCCTTGCCGAGCGATGTGCTCCACGCTCGGCGGGTCATCGGTCGCACTCGGAGTGCTCCTGCCGCCCGCCACAGGGCGAGAACCCTATCGACCTCAGATGCCACAGCCGGCCTGATGTTCATCCCCCATGATGGACGGAACCCGCTGGCGGCGCCTTTCGGAAATCGAATCTCCGCTCGGTCAGAAGTTGGACGGGAGCAGGCGGCTGAAGTTCTCGAAGAAGACGAACAGCACCACGAGGAACACCGGGGTGCCGAGGGCGTAGGCCGGCCAGCGTCGCCACCGCCGGCCGGCCAGCCAGGTGAGGGCCCACACGGCGGCGGCGGCCAGGCCCCAGGCGATGGCCGGCCCGTTGGAGG
>JALYMX010000511.1 GCA_030773495.1 Actinomycetota bacterium
GGCGTCGACGGCGGCGGCGGCGGCGGCGGCAACGGTGGTAGGGCAGGGGGCGGCGCCGCCCTGCCCGCGGTGGAGGCTGCCCTCGACACCCTGGCCGCCCGCAGCGAGCAGAACAGGCGCTCCCTGGTGTCGGCCGCCGTGGTGGCGCAGTCGGCCGACCTCACCGTCGTGCTGGGCGCCGACGGGCTCATCGCCTCCGCCTCGCCGGCCGCCGCCACCATGCTGGGGCGTCCCGCCGAGTGGCTGCGGGGCCGACCCCTGGCCGGCCTGGTCCACGCCGACGACCGCCCGGCGCTCGACGACCTGCGCTCGCCGGTGGCGCCCGCCGGCGAGCGGGCGTCGGTCGAGCTGCGACTGTCCCACCTGCGCGGCCACTGGGTGCCCACCGAGGTGAGCGCCATCGACCTGCGCCACGACCCGGCCGTCCAGGCGGTGGCGCTCAACATCCGCGACGTGAGCGTGCGCAAGGGCCACGAGGAGGAGCTGGTCCGGCGGGCCCTGCACGACCCCCTCACCGGCCTGGCCAACCGCGCCCTGTTTCGGGAGCACGTGGAGCACGCGCTGGCTCGGCTCCGACGCTCCCCGGCCCGGCCCCACGCCGTGCTGTTCATCGACCTCGACGGGTTCAAGACCGTGAACGACAGCCTCGGCCACGCCGCCGGCGACGAGGTGCTCCTCGAGGTGGCGGGCCGGCTGCGCCGCTCGATGCGGCCGGGCGATACCGCGGCGCGTCTCGGCGGCGACGAGTTCGCCGTGCTCCTGGAGAACACCACCGAAGCCGACACGGTCGCCCTTGCCCAGCGCATCCTGCAGGTGCTGCCCGCCCCCGTCGTCGTGCAGGGCAAGGAGGTTGTGCTCAGCGGCAGCATCGGCATCGCTCTCAGCGAGCCGGGCCAGGACGCCGACGAGCTGCTGCGCAACGCCGACGTCGCCATGTACACGGCCAAGAGCGACGGCAAGCGACGCCACCGCCTGTTCCGGCCCGAGATGCACCATGCCGTCCTCCACCGTCTCGACCTCGAGGCCGAGCTGCGCCGGGCCATCGACCGCGACGAGCTCCTGCCCGCCTACCAGCCCGTCGTCGATCTGGCCACCGGGGCGGTGACCGGCATGGAGGCACTGGTGCGCTGGCACCACCCTCGCCGCGGCGTCCTCTTCCCTTCCAACTTCATCGCGGTGGCCGAGGAGACCGGCCTCGTCCGGCCCATGGGGCAGGCCGTCCTCCAGCGCGCGTGCCACCAGACCGCCGCGTGGCAACGGCGCATCCCGGCCGGCCCGGCCCTGCACCTTTGCGTGAACGCCTCCGTGCGCCAGATCGAGGACCCGGGCTTCTACGACGAGGTGGCGCGCGCCCTCGCCGAGTCGGGCCTTCCGGGCTCGAGCCTGACCCTCGAGATCACCGAGAGCCTGTTCATGGGCGATCTCCGCGAGACCGTGCACAAGCTGCGCCGACTCAAGGAGCTGGAGCTCAGCTTGGCCGTGGACGACTTCGGCACCGGCTACTCGTCGCTGAGCTACCTGCGGTCACTGCCTCTCGACGTCCTCAAGATCGACAAGTCGTTCGTGGCCGGGGTGACCCACGGGCCCGAGCAGTCGGCCGTGGCCAGGGCCGTGGTGAAGCTGGCCAGGACGTTCAGCCTGGAGACCGTGGCCGAGGGCATCGAGCACCCCGAGCAGGCGGCCGAGCTGTTGCGCATCGGCGTCCACCTCGGGCAGGGGCACTGGTTCTCACCACCCGTCGGCGCTACCGAGATGGAAGCGTTGCTCGCCGGCCGCCGTCCGCTCGGCGCCGTCGAGCCCGACGGAGCGGCGGAGCAGGGCGGAGCCCGCTCGCCTAGCGCGCCTCGCTGAGGACGGGCACGGCCGCCGCCGGCACCGCGTCCCGGACGTCGACGGCGGCCGGCGTGCGGCGCTCCCGGTCCTCGACCAACATCCTGATCGCTGTCCGGCTCTCCCCGTCGATCTCGATGTCGGCGAAGGTAGGGACACAGACCAGATCGAGGCCGGCCGAGACCAGGAACCCGCGGGCGATGGCGATCGCCTTGACCGCCTGGTTGAGCGCCCCGGCTCCCACCACCTGGACCTCCACCCGTCCGGTCGAGCGGATGACCCCGGCGAGGGCGCCGGCGCAGGAGTTCGGGTTCGACTTGCTGCTGACCTTGAGCACTTCCATGGTCGTCCCCCAGTCGCCGACCCACATCCCGAGTCGGCCCCCACAAGGTTCGACGCCCCCGCCCCCCGTTCCTCCGACCGGGCGGAAATGGCTCTAGTCCTTGAGCAGGATAGGGTCGTCGTCGCCGGGCCCCTCGCCGAGCGGCACGTCGGCGTTGCCGGCGGTGAGCCCTACGTGGCGGCGGATGCGGTCGTCGAGCTCGACGGTGACCTCCGGGTGGTCGGCGAGGAACTGCTTGGCGTTCTCCCGCCCCTGGCCCAGCTGCTCGCCCTCGTAGGTGTACCAGGCGCCCGACTTCTTCACCATGCCGACGCTGACGCCCACGTCGAGCAGCGACCCCTCACGGCTGATGCCCTTGCCGAACCCGATGTCGAACTCGCACTGCTTGAACGGCGGGGCGCACTTGTTCTTCACCACCTTGACCCTCGTGCGGCTGCCCACCACCTCGCCGCCGTCCTTGATGGACTCGATGCGGCGGATGTCGAGGCGGACCGAGCTGTAGAACTTGAGCGCCCGCCCTCCGGGGGTGACCTCCGGCGAGCCGTACATGACGCCGATCTTCTCCCGCAGTTGATTGATGAAGATGGCGATGGTGTTCGAGCGGCTCAAGGTGCCCGTCAGCTTGCGCAGCGCCTGGGACATGAGGCGGGCCTGCAGGCCCACGTGGCTGTCGCCCATCTCGCCCTCGATCTCCGCCCGCGGGGTGAGGGCGGCCACGGAGTCGACGACGAGCACGTCGAGGGCACCGGAGCGGATGAGCATGTCGGCGATCTCGAGCGCCTGCTCCCCGGTGTCGGGCTGGGAGATGAGCAGATCGTCGACGTTGACGCCAATGGCCCGCGCGTAGTGCGGGTCCATCGCGTGCTCGGCGTCGATGTAGGCACAGATGCCGCCGTTGCGCTGGGCCTCGGCCACCACGTGCATGGCCAGCGTGGACTTCCCCGACGACTCCGGCCCGTAGATCTCGACGACGCGGCCGCGCGGCAGGCCGCCGACGCCGAGGGCCAGGTCGAGCGCCATGGCGCCCGTGGGCACGGCCTGGATGGCCATCGTGGCCCGGTCGCCCATGCGCATGACCGACCCCTTGCCGAACTGCTTCTCGATCTGGCTCAGCGCCATGTCGAGTGCGGTGTCCCGCTCCATGGGAGCTCCCCTCTGTAGGTTGTTGTCGTGCAGGCCACCCTACGGAGAGGGTGCGACAGGAACAGCGCTGTAGTTCTCGGAGTGTAATTCCGAACGCTCGTTCGATCAAGCATCCCTGACCGAGTCGGCCTGCACGCATCGCGAACATCGGTGGTGGCGCCGCCCACCAGGGGATCTCTCTGGCCGGGGTGCGCCTCCTCACCCGACCACCCGATCGGCGATGACGCGTCGCGCGCTCAGTTCCGTCCTCGACACCCCCCCGCTCCGAATACTGGGTCAGCGATCTGAAGGAGCGTCATGCAACGACTCGCCCGCCTGCCGGCCGCCGCACTTCTCCTCGTCGGTGGCCTCGTCCACCTCCAGCTGTGGAAGGGTGGCTACCGGGGAATCCCGTACATCGGGACACTGTTCCTCCTGAACGCCGCTGCATCGGCGTTCATCGCCGTCGCCCTCGTGGCAACGGCAAGCCGCTGGGTCATCCTTCCTGCCATCGGGCTCGCCCTCGGGTCCCTCGCCGGCCTTGTCATGAGCCGCACCGTCGGCCTACTCGGGTTCATGGAGAGCGCGTGGACCCCCGCCAGCCTTCGCAGCATCGCGGCGGAGGTCGGCGCCATCGTCGCCATCGCGCTCGTCGTCGTCATGAACCGGCTGCAGCGGCTCGCCCTTCTCCCCGTCTCCACCAAGCGTCGGTAGCCGCTGCCGTCAGTGTCCGATCACCCGCTGTTCACTTCTACGCCGCCTCCCCGCGACGGCGAGTGACACACCGGGGAGGCTCCGACCGCCTGCCGTGTAGGGGCTCCTGTTGCGGCATGAGCGGGAGCGGTGAGCGGGCAGGGAGGTGAGTGGGCAGGGAGAAGCCCATCGCATAGGCGCGACACCCGGGAAACGCAACGCGGTTCGCCGGAGGGGGTGGCACCGTCCGCGGCCCGGTCACTGCCAACTGCCACCCTCGACTCGTGGTGGTCTTTGGAGCCGGCCTTCGCGCTGAGGAGCGACACCCCGATCCCGACTACCACTCGCTACTACCTGCGGCGAGCGTCCGGCTGGAGGTGCCACCGATCGGTGGCTGGCTCATCGCGGTTCTCCACTCGCGCGCCGGCCCGCATCGTGGCGGAGGGCGCCGCCAGGGAGCACGCGGTTGGGCGACTGGTCGACAAGTACCGGCACTACCAGCAGAAGGCTCCGCTCGGCCCGGTGATCGAGCTCGGCGTCACGCGTTGGACGTGGTGGTCGGCGTCACCGCGCAACATGCCGTCGCCAGGGTGAGCGTCAGCATGCGACGCACCGCGAATGGGCCGGGGACGGGAGGCAGCACATCCAGGAGGAGGCCGGCCGGGCTCCCGATCTCGAGACATCCGGACTGACGGCATCCGGGTGGGCGCGAGCGGCCGCTACGAGGTCGCCGGGCCCGGTGCCTCGAGCGGCAACGAGTCCACGACCTCGTAACGGGCACCGCCGGGGTGCAGGCGGCTGGCCACGAGGGTCACCTCGGGCACCACCCACCGGCCGGCCACCGCCACACCCGTGAGGCCCCGCAGGTCCACGCCGCCACGCGAGCGGGCTCGGGCCAAGGTGACGTGCCCCGTGAAGGGACGCCCGTCGAGCGGCTCCCCCACGGCGC
>JALYMX010000512.1 GCA_030773495.1 Actinomycetota bacterium
TCACCGCGGCGTCGACCAGCCGCGACAGGTCGCACTCGCCCCCGTCGGCCTCACCGCCGTTCCCGCCGCCAGCCGGGCCGGCGTCGGCGAAACAGAAGGGGCGCACCCGCACGGCGGCGGCTCCCCTGGGCGCACTCGTGCAGGAGACCAGGCCGGCCTGGAACACCTCGACGTCGCCGTGCCCGCGGCGCACGTACCCGCGGCCGGGACGGTGACGGTCGAGCGCGGCGGCGCCGGGCGTGCCGATCACGTCGACCGAGTCCGGGGCGTCCTGGACGCGCAGGGCGATGCGCAGGTTGGTATTGGCCCGGATGTTGTCGCTGACGGCGCCGGCCGGGCGCTGGGTGGCCAGCACCAGGTGCACGCCGAGGCTGCGCCCCCGCTGGGCGATGCCGACCAACGAGTCGACGAAGTCGGGTAGCTCGGCGGCCATCGTGGCGAACTCGTCGACCACGACGACGAGGCGGGGCAGCGGCGGGGCATCGGCAACGCCGCCACGCGCTCGGGCGGCGGCGTACGCGGCGAGGTCGGCGGCGCCGGCCCGGTGCAGCAGCGCCTCGCGGTGGCGCAGCTCGGCCTCGAGCGAGCGCAGGGCGCGCTCGCCGAGGTGCTCGTCGAGGTCGGTGACCAGGCCGACCACCTGCGGGAGGTCACGGCACGGCCCGAAGGCGCTGCCGCCCTTGTAGTCCACGAGCACGAGGTTGAGCTGGTCGGGGCCGTGGGCGGCGGCCAGCGACGCAACCCAGGTGCGCAGGAGCTCACTTTTTCTCGGCGTGCTCATGTGGCAGCTGTTCAAGGGGACGCTCATCAAGTCCAACGCCAACGTCGACAACCAGATCAACCAGATCAAGTAGCGATGGGGCGGGGGGAGGCCGGCGCCGGCATCCTCGGCACCGTGCTCGGTGCCGGCGTGTTCCTGCTGCTCCTGCTGTTCGCCGTGCAGGTCCTCGTCGGCCTGTACGCCACGTCCGTCGTCACGGCGGCGACGTACGACGCCGCCAAGTCGGTCGCCGGCGCCGACCTGGCCGCCACGCCGCTGGCCCAGGCCGACGCCGAGCGCACCGCCCAGGCGCAGCTCGGTGACTACGGCAGGCGGGTGACCTTCGAGTGGGGCAAAGTCGACGAGGACGGCGACGGCTTGCCCGACGCCGTGCTCCTGCGCGCCCGCGCCCCTCGGCCCTCGTTCCTCCCCCAGTCGCTCCTCGGCGGGGTGGGTCTGGGTGACATCCAGCGGACGGTCCGAGTGCGCCTGGAGCGGCTGCGGTGAGGTTGCGCGGCGGCGACGAGGCGGGACAAGTGGGAGGCATGGAGGGCCTCGTGTTCGGCGTGTTGATCTTCGTGTTCGGCACTCTCTTCGTGGCCAACGCGTGGGGCGTGATCGACGCCAAGCTGGCCGCCACCGCGGCCGCTCGGGAGGCGGCGCGCACCTTCGTCGAGGCGCCCTCCGCGGCCGCTGCGTGGTCGGCGGCCGAACGCGCGGGGCTCGACGCCATCGCCGCCCACGGCCGCCAGCGGGAGCGAGCGAAGGTCATCCCGGTCGAAAGCACGTTCGCGCGCTGCTCGCCCGCAGTGGTGGAGGTGCAGTACCAGGTACCCCTGGCGGCCATCCCCTTGTTCGGCCAGTACGGCCGGGGCCTGACGGTCACGGCCCGCCACTCCGAAGTCGTCGACCCGTACCGCAGCGGCGTTCCCGGTGAGGCCGAATGCCGACCTCGATGAGCCGATCTGGGCAGCACGGCTCGGTGCTCATGCTGGTGCCCGCCGGCGTTCTGGTGCTGTTCGTGCTCGGCGCCATCTCCGTCGACTACGCCATCGCCTTCCTGGCCCAGCGCGAGCTCACCAGCGCAGCCGCCGCGGCGGCCAACGACGCCGCCACCGCCGCCCTCTCGGAGCGAAGGTTCTACGTGGGAGACGACGGGGAGGCGGCTGCCGTGGAGATCGACCTGGACGAGGCCAAACGCGTGGTGGATGACGCCCTGGCCCGCCGTGAGATGCGCGGCGTCTCCCTCGTCCCCCCGCATGGGATCACGCTCTCCCCGTCACGCCGGCAGGTGTGCGTCGCGCTGGTCGGCCGGGTGGACTACGTGTTCGCCAAAGCGCTCCCCGGCGCGCCGCGCGGCACCACCGTGCGGGGGAAGGCGGTGGCCACCGCCGTCGAGGTCGGCGCCGACGGAGCGGTCCCCACCGAGAGCGTCACGTGCTGAGCACGGGGGGACGGCGGGGTTGACGTGTGCGTCAGCTGCGCAAGACGCTCCGGGACCGGCGCGGAGCCGGCGGGCAGGACGGTTCACGACCGGGCGGCGCCGGCGGCCCGGGCGGCGAGGTCGAAC
>JALYMX010000513.1 GCA_030773495.1 Actinomycetota bacterium
GAACACTTCGGCTCCGTGTCGGACGCAGCGGTTCGCAGGGTCCTCGGCGACCTCGCGCCCGTCATGTCCCGCATGGGCGGCGCACGGTGAACGCGGCCACGGCGAGCCGCATCGCGAGGCGGCGGATGCGCAGCCTCGGGTTGTGGTCGCCCCGAGCGGCCTCTCCCGGCGACGTCGTTGCCCACCTCACCGCCATGCAGGCCCAGGAGCACGCGTACGCCCTGTGGTCGATCGGGCAGCGCATGAAGGGCAACACAACCCGCTCGGCGGTCGCCCGGGCCTTCGACGAGGGCCGTTTTCTCCGCACCCATCTACTGCGGCCGACGTGGCATTTCGTCAGCCCCGCCGACCTGACCTGGCTCATGGTGCTCACCGGCCCGCGGGTGATCGCCCGCCTGGCCCGCCGCTACCAGGAGCTCGAGCTCGACGGGAAGATGTTGGCGCAGGCCAACGACGTGATCGCCGCCGCCGTCGCCGCCGGACCCCTCACACGCCACGACCTCGTCGCGGCGCTCGAGCGACGCGGAATCTCGACCGGAGGCCAGCGGCTTCCGCACATGCTGATGTACGCCGAGCTGTCGTCGGTGATCTGCAGCGGCCCGCTGAGGGGAAAGCAGCACACCTACGCGAGGTTCGACGAGCGCGTGCCGCCTGTCGCCGGGCCCCGCGGCGAGGAAGCTGTCGCCGAGCTCGCACTCCGGTACTTCACCACCCGCGGGCCCGCGACCCTCCGCGACTTCGGGTGGTGGTCGGGGCTCCCCGCGGCGACGGCGCGACGCGGGCTCGAGACCGCCGCACCACAGCTCGACTCGTGGACGCTCGACGACCGTACGTACTGGTTCGCGGGCGACGCGCCGGCGGGGCGGAGACCGAGGATCGACCTCGTGCAGTGCTACGACGAGGTCATCATCTCCTACACACAGTCGCGCCACGTGCTCCGCACCCCGGAGACCGCCTTCGAGGTGCCTCGCCACCTCCACGGCTTCACGCACGTCGTCCTCGCCGAGGGCCAGCTTCTCGGGCACTGGCGGCCGACTGCCGCCGGCGACGGCGTGCGCGTCGCCGTCCGCATCGCGGGGCCGCTCGACGCCCATCGGCGTGCCGCCCTCGACGAAGGGATCGACCGCTACCGCCGCTTCGCCGAGGGGTGACCACCCGAGGATGTGCCCCCACCGCTCGTCGACTGGCCGCCTCACCGTGCGGGACCAGGGCCCGCCGTCGGTCGGCGCCACGGACACCATCGCCGGTGACGAGAGGAGGGCGGCGTCGACCGCGAGCTCGGCCCTTCCTCTGGTCTGTTCCTTGCCCTGGTCGACGCGGCGATCATCGCAGGCGGCCGGTTCCGACGCCTCTCGCGGCACGTACCCAGCCACTCTTGCCGTCGAGCGGGAGCTTTGACCGCCTCGCCGCGGTCAAGAGCCGAGTGCCGGGAGCCGGAGGTGAGCACATCCCTGAAGCGACGGCCGGGTCGAGGCGCCCGCCCTCGCGAGCGGGAGGGCGCGCGAAGGGGGAACTGGGGTGACCACCGGCCGGCGGGGTTACCGGCCGGCGCCAGGGAGGGTCCCCGGTCCCCGCCTTCGCGCGTGCGCACTCCTTGCATCGTCGCCGGCGGCGCGCAACTTGAGCGCAGAATGCGGGCCTCGCCCGGGTAGCCTCGGCACGTGTCGACCCGACCGCTGGCGACGGGGGTGGCCGGTGTTCCTCGGTGAGGACCTGCTCCCTCTTCTGGTGCTGGCCCTCGGCGCCGCCATGGTGGTGGGCAACGGCCTGGCCCTGGTACGGCCGCCGGCGGCGCCCCGCGAGGGCGAGCTCGGCAAGGCGCCGCCGGCGCGCAGCGCCGTGATGATCGTGGTGGGGCTGGTGGCGTCGGTGTGGGCGCTGGCGTCGCTGGTCTCCGGGTGAGCGCCGCCCGCGCCCGCCTCGCCGCCCAGGTCGGCTTCCTGCTCGAGCTGGACCGGGCCAAGCAGGTGCTGCGGCGCAGCCCGCTGGCCGACGGGTCGCGACGGGAGAACGACGCCGAGCACATGTGGCATCTGGCGGTCATGGCCATCGTGCTCGCCGAGCACGCCGCCGAGCCGGTGGACCTGCTGCGGGTGGTTTCCATGGTCGTGCTCCACGACGTGGTGGAGATCGACGTCGGCGACACCTTCGTGTACGACGCCCCCGGCCGCGCGGCGGTGGCGGCCCGAGAGCGCGCCGCGGCCGAGCGCATCTTCGGCCTCCTCCCCGCCGACCAGGCGGCTGGCCTTCGAGCCGTCTGGGAGGAGTTCGAGGCCAGGCAGACGCCAGACGCCCGCTTCGCCGCCGCCCTCGACCGGCTGCAACCCCTGCTGTTGAACCGCAGCGCCGGGGGCGGCGCGTGGGCCACCGAGCGAGTTACCGGCGACCGCGTCCGTGCCGTCAACGCTCACATCGCCGACGGGTCGCCGGCGTTGTGGGCGCTGGCCCAGGAGGTGCTCGCCGAGGCGGAGGCGGCGGGCATCCTCGAGGCTGGCCCCGAGCGCTGATGGGGGTCTCAGCCGTCGAGCAGGTCGGGCAGCTCGACGGCGTCGGGCGGGCCGGTGCCCCTGCCGGCGGCGTCGGCCAGGAAGCGCACTCCTGCCACCAGCCCGCCGGCCAGGTCGCCGGCGGCGAAGCGCCCCGTCATGCGCTCCACGGCGGCGGCGCAGGTGGCGTCGTCCAAGCGGGACCGCACGCTCGGCGCCGTCACCACCTCCACGCGGTGCTCGCTCGGCGCCACCAGCACCAGCACGGCGGGGCGGGTGTCGAGCCCGGCGGCCACGAACAGCTCTTCCGCCCGGGCCCGGGAGTCACCCTCGGCCGGGCCCACGTACACGCATAGCTGCAGGCCGGTGGCCTCCTCGGCCTCGGCCACCGCCCGCTTCACGGCCAACCGCTGCCGCGCCCCGAGGTGCATCGCCTCACCAGCCACCGCTGGGGGGGGGGGGGGGGGGGGGGGGGGGGGGGGGGGGGGGGGGGGGGGGGGGGGGGGGGGGGGGG
>JALYMX010000514.1 GCA_030773495.1 Actinomycetota bacterium
GGTCATGGGCCAGCTCCTTGGCCCGCCGGCGCTCCATCGCCTCCGAGACGGTGTCGAGGCCGGTCTCGGCGCTGTCGTGGGCCCGGTGGCCGGCGTCCTCGTCGTCGGGGACCGTCCCGTCGACCAGGTAGATGCGGGTGGTCGACCGCCCGCGGGTGAGCGCGACGTAGCCCTCCTCGAAGCTTGATGAATCGCTGACGTGGTACAGCGCCCGCTCGAGCGTCGCCCCCTGAACCCCATAGGTCGTCCGGGCGTAGCCGTGCTCCAGCCACCCTTTATCGAGGTAGTCGGCGGGGATGGCGATCACGCCCTCGGCCTCGAAGCGCACTCGGACGCTGCGTCGGTGGGGATCGACGTCCACCACCGTCCCGCCCCTGCCGTTCTTCACGAACCCACCGTTGCTGCTTCGAAGCCGTGAGTCGTTCATCCGGGCCAGGACCCAGTCGCCGGCGGCGTACTCCCGCTCGGCGGCGACCACCGAGGGGCCGGCAACGGTGCCGTCGGCGACCAGCAGGCGCCGGGCCCGCTCGTTGAGCGCCAGGCGGGTGCGGTTCGGGCCCGCGATCATGGGATCGGCGACGCCGGCCTTCACCGCCGCGTACCAGTCGGCCACCATGGCGTCGTGGCTCGCCGCCGCCGTGGGGGAGCGCACGATCCGCCCCGCGGCGTCGTAGCGGGCCAGGGCCGAGCCCACCATCCCCTGGCGGTAAGCGTCGATGCAGGCCCGGTCGGTCTCATCGACCTGGCGGTTGTTCTCCACCAGCTCGACGACCCGCTCGGGCCAGCGGCGGATGACGCTGCGGAAGGCGCCGCCGGTGTCGACCGGGCCGTGCTGATCCGGGTCGCCGATGAGCTTGACCGCTCCGCCGACGACGGCCACATGGTCGGCCAGGGCTGCCAGGTCCCTGCTGCCGACCATGGACGCCTCGTCGACGAGCAGGACGGTGCCGGGCTCCAGTGGGCGTCCCCGCAGTTCGTGCAGAAGGCGGGCGATGGTCGATGCCTCTCGGCCGGTGAGCCGGCCCAGGCCCGTCGCCGCCTCCAGCTCGGCGGCCGCCACCGCGGAGAGGGCGCAGCCGACCACGGGCACGCCCGAGCGCACCATCGCCTCGACGGCCGCCGCCGTCGCGTAGGTCTTGCCGGCGCCGGGCCGGCCGGCGACCGGCTGGATCGCCGGCGCCCTCGGCGAGCACACCGCCCGAACCATCGCCACCTGCTCGTCCGACAGCTCGGGCCGGCGCGCCAGCACCGCCTCGACCGCGCCGGGCGCCGCCCCAGGCACGGCGGAGCCGAAGCCGTGCTCGGCCCACCCGAGCAGACGGGCCTCGACGGCGAGCAGCTCGGGCGTCGAGTAGCGGGCCAGGTCGTGGCTGCGGGTCCGCCCGCCCTCCCGCCGCCACACCAGCTCGACGCCGCCCCGCTGCGGCGCCAGGGGTTGCACCCGGTGCGAGGCGAGGAAGCGGTCCGCGACCTGATCGATCCGCACTGCTGACGAGCCGCCCAGCCGCTCGCTCAACGCCTCCACGACGTCGCAACGGGCGAAGGTGGACGCCTGCTCGGTCAGCCCGTCAGGCGCGACCAGAGCGTCGAGAACCGCCTCCAAATCCTCCTCGGGCGCCGGCGCCGGCACCCCGAAGCAGGCCGCCACGTCCTCCGGTCCGAAGCCCAGGTCGGCCGCCTCCGCCCGCCACCGGGCGTCGAGGATTTCGTCCGCCACGCCGTGCTCCTTGCTGCGGCGGGTGGCCAGCGTCGCCGACTGGTGAGCCCGGGCCGAGGTGTAGCCCGACTCGGCCACCATCGCCTCGATCTCGTCCCGGCGCTTCGAGAAGGCCCGGATGACCCGCCGGGGGACGCCGGCAACCTCGGCCCAGCCGTTGCGCACCGGCTCCCAGGCCACGCCCAGGCGGGCGGCGAGCAGATGGCGGAGATGCGCCTGGTAGAGGTAGCCGCCGGCCTTGGCGTGGTCGTACAGGCCGCGCCCGTCGAGGGCCTGCCAGCGCCCCTCGGCGGTGCGGGCCAGGTTCGCGGTGACGACGTGGGTGTGCAGCAGGGGGTCGCCGGCCCGGCTGGTGCGGTGGTCGAAGGCGCCAGCGATGACGCCGTCGACCTCAATGCGGCCCCGGTCCCTCGTGCCCCGGCGGGCGAACACGGCGTGGCGCTCCATGTAGGCCACGACCTCGTCGACCGCCTCGGAATGCGCCTGGCGGATGGCGGCCCGCTGGGCGGGCGTCCCGAGGGCCCACAGGATGCTGACGCTCTTGGGCGGGCGCAGGGTGAGGTCGTAGCCCGGGCGGGCCTTGGCCCGGAGGTGCTCGGCCTCGTACCGCTCGACCTCGTGGCGGGGGAAGGCCCAGGTCGCCGGTCCCTTCTGTCCAGGTCGGGTGACGCGGGCGCCCCGCAGGTAGCGGGCCGAACCCTGGTGGCGGCCGATGCGCTCGCCGGCCAGGGCCAACTGGCGCACCCGCCCGACGCTGAGGCGCAGCCGGGACGCGGTGCGGGCGGTGTCGAGGACGTCGTCGTCGAACAGGCCCGGCTGGGCGCGATTGTCCCGGCGGTGGGCCCGGCACTCCGAGCGAGGGCGGGCCAGGCGGTCCCCAGTGACGGGATGGCGCCCGTCGAGCACGGCCCGGAACGCCTCCGGGGCGACCGCCCCCTTGAGCCCCATGTCGGCGGCGAGAGAGCCAACCCAGCGCCCCTGCGACTCACCCTTGCCGGTGTAGTAGTCCTCGGCCGAGGTCGCCACCTCGCCCAGGTAGTAGTCGGCCGCCCCGGGCGCCAGGCGCCCGATGTTCAACACCGGCGGGGCGCGGGTCGGGACCGCATGACTCCTCCACGTACATCCGGTGACCGCGGTGCGCGACGGTCTTGACCGCGCGCGAGCCCTCAGCGCCGTTAACGCTTTGCGTTAACGGCAAGTCTGTGCGAGGTCTGGAGCCGTTGACGGGACGTTGACGCGGTCGGGCGGTGGAGGGGCGGAGGCGACCGGCGTAGGGGTCGGCCGCGAGGGGGCGGAGCGGGGCGAGTTCGCGCAGGTGGCGGATGCGGGAGACGAGCAGGCCGGCGTCGATCGTGCGGGCCACGGCCGGGCCGGCGCCGACGGTGGCGACGACGGGCAGGTCCAGCACCTCGGCCACGTCCCGGGCCGTGAGGCTGCGCTCCGGCTCGGCGACCAGGATCACGCCGTCCAGCCGGGCCGGAGAGGTGGCCAGGAGGCTCGCCAGGGCGACGTAGCACGGGCCCCGGAGCACGACGTAGTGCTCGCCGCCATCGGCCGGCTCCCTGGCCGCCGGCCCGCTGCCGGCGTCGACGACCACCGTGGCCGGC
>JALYMX010000515.1 GCA_030773495.1 Actinomycetota bacterium
GCGCGCGCCCGGTCGGCGGCGGCGGTGACGGCCCGCCCGATGACGAGCAGGTCGGCGCCGGCGTCGAGCGCGCCCTGCGGCGTGGCAGAACGCACCTGGTCGTCACGGCTCACCCCGGGCGGGCGGATGCCGGGCACGACGGTGACCAGTCGAGGCGCCAGCTGCTTCGCCTCGCGCACGTCGTCCGCCGCGCACACGATGCCTCGGCACCCCGACTCGAGGGCCACCAGCACACGCTTGCCGAGCACGTGGGGCGGGGCACCGGCGTCGCTGGTGAGCACGGTGACGGCCAGGGCCACGGGCGGCTCCAGGCCGGCGTTCTCGGCGCCGTGGGCCAGCCCCTCCACGCCGGCGCGCAGCATGGCCGAGCCTCCCGCTGCGTGCAGTGTGAGGTACGACGCCCCCAGGGCGCCCACCACCTGGGCGGCCCGGCGCACCGTGGTGGGGATGTCGTGCAGCTTGAGGTCGAGGAACACCCGGTAGCCGATGTCGACCATCTCCACCACGGCGTCGGGCCCGGCGGCGCTGAACAGCTCGAGGCCCACCTTGGCCACGCCGAACCACGGGCGCACCTCGCGCCCGATGCGGGTGGCCTCCACCAGGTCGTCCACGTCGAGGGCGATCGCCAGGCGGTTGCGCACGTCGGCCCGGCGGCGGGGAAGCGTCTCAACCTGGGTCATGGGAGGCTCCGATCAGCTCGACGATTCGGGGGACATTGTGTCGCCGGCACCAGCGCTCCAGCTCGGCGAGCACGCGCGCCGGGGCGCGGGGGTCGGCGAAGGTGGCCGTGCCGACCTGCACGGCGTCGGCCCCGGCGACCAGCAACTCGGCGGCGCTCTCGGCGTCGACCACGCCGCCCACGCCCACCACGCCGGCGCCCGGGAAGGCGGCCCGGCACTCGTACACGGCGCGCACGGCCACGGCGTGGATGGCCGGGCCGGACAGGCCACCGCCGCCGGCGCCCAGTCGGGGCCGCGCCGTGGCCGGGTCGATGGCCATGCCCATGACCGTGTTGACGAGGGTGAGGGCCTCGGCGCCGGCGTCGAGGGCGGCGGCGGCGATCTCGATCAGGTCGGTGACGTTGGGGCTGAGCTTGGCCCACCGGGGGCGCCCGCACGCCGCGCTGGCGGCCACCGCGTCGGCGGTGGCGGCCGGCGAGTGGGCGAACACGCAGCGCCGCTCCTCCACGTTGGGGCAGCTGAGGTTGACCTCCACGGCCACCACGGCGTCTGGGGCGTCGGCCAGCATGCTCGCCGCCTTGGCGTAGCCCTCCACCGAGGTACCCCAGATGCTGGCCACCACGCGGGCGCCGGCGGCCACGAGCGGCGGCAGGTCGTGCTCGAGCCACGCCTCCACGCCCGGTCCTTGCAGCCCCACGCTGTTCAGCATCCCGGCCGGCGTCTCGTGCACCCGCGGCGCCGGGTTCCCCCGCCAGGCCGTGGCGGCCAGCGACTTCACCACCACGGCGCCGAGGGACGCCAGCGGGAAGTAGCGCTCCAGCTCCGCCCCGTGCCCCGAGGTCCCCGCCGCCGTCATCACCGGGTTGGCCAGTGGCACCGAGCCGACGGCGGTGGACAGGTCGACGGGCAGGTTGGCGCGGCGGATCACAACGGCAACCGCAGCTGGTCTCCCCGGAGGAACTCCTGGAGCGAGCGCACCGACAACGGGTGGCGGCCCCAGTCGGCGATTCCGGCGGCGGTGGCCCGCGCCGCCGCCACCGTGGTGAGGCAGGGGACCTTGTGCACGTTGGCCGCCGTGCGGATGTAGGCGCCGTCGGCCCGAGAGCCTCGTCCACGGGGCGTGTTCACCACGAGCTGCACCTTGCCGTTGGCGATGAGGTCGACAGCGGTGAGGCCCTCGCCGTCGCCCAGCTTGCCGACCACCGTCTCCACCGGGATCCCGTGGGCCTCGAGGTAGGCGGCGGTGCCGGCGGTGGCGGTCAGGGAGAACCCGAGGGCGACGAAGCGCCCGGCGGCCGCCAGCCCCAACTCCTTGTCCCGGTCGGCCAGCGAGAAGAACACCGATCCCCCCTCGGGCAGGCGGTCGCCGGCGGCGATCTGGCTCTTGGCGAAGGCCAGCCCGAAGGTGGTGTCGATGCCCATCACCTCGCCCGTCGAGCGCATCTCGGGGCCGAGCACGGTGTCGACGTCGGGGAAGCGGCTGAAGGGCAGCACGGCCTCCTTCACGCTCACGTGGCCGCCCGACACCGCCGGCCGGAGCAGGCCCTCGTCGCGCAGCTCGGCCAGGGTGGCGCCCACCATGACGCGCGCCGCCACCTTGGCGAGGGGCACACCGGTGGCCTTCGAGACGAACGGCACCGTGCGACTGGCCCGTGGGTTGGCCTCGATGACGAACACCTGGTTGTGCTTCACCGCGTACTGCACGTTGAGCGGGCCCCGCACGTCGAGGGCGGCGGCGATGTCGCGGGTGTACGACTCGATCAACTCGACGACGCCGGCGGCGAGGGTGGGCGGCGGGATGACGCACGCCGAGTCCCCCGAGTGCACCCCGGCCTCCTCCACGTGCTCCATGACGGCGCCGACGAGGACCTCGCCGGCGCCGTCGCGCACGGCGTCGACGTCGACCTCGACGGCGTCCTCCAGGAAGCGGTCGATCAACACCGGCCGCGAGGCCGACAGCCCGCCCTCGCGCCCGAGCGACCCGAACACCGCCAGCTCGGCCATGGCCCGGCGCAGGCCGTCCTCGTCGTAGACGATCTCCATGGCCCGGCCGCCCAGCACGTAGCTGGGGCGCACCAGCGCCGGGAAGCCGATGCGGTCCACCACGGCCAGGGCCTCGTGGAGGTTCACCGCCGTGCCCCCCGCCGGCTGGGGGATCTCCAGGCGGGCGCACAGCGAGTTCCAGCGCTCCCGGTCCTCGGCCAGGTCGATGGACTCCGGGCTGGTGCCCAGCACCAGCTCGGGCGGCAGGGTGGCGGCCAGCTTCAGCGGCGTCTGGCCGCCGAGGGCCACGATCACGCCGGCCAGGTGCCCGCTGGCCCGCTCGGCGTCGAGGACGTTGGCCAGGTCTTCGGGGGTGAGGGGCTCGAAGTAGAGGCGGTCGCTCGTGTCGTAGTCGGTAGAGACGGTCTCGGGGTTGCAGTTCACCATCACCGTCTCGAACCCGGCGGCGCGCAGGGCGAAGCTGGCGTGCACGCAGCAGTAGTCGAACTCGATGCCCTGCCCGATGCGGTTGGGACCCGAGCCGAGGATCACCACCTTGGCCTGGTCGGAGGGCCGGACCTCGTCCTCGTCCTCATAGGTGGAGTAGTGGTACGGCGTGCGCGCCTCGAACTCGGCGCCGCAGGTGTCGACCGTCTTGAAGGTGGACGCCACGCCCTCGGCCAGGCGGGCGGCGCGCACGGCGGCCTCGTCGCTGCCCCACAGCCAGGCCAGCTGGGCGTCGGCGAAGCCGAGCCGCTTGGCCCGCCGCCACGCTCGGCGGTCCATGCCCACTAGCCCGGTCTCGGCCAGGCGCCGGCGCTCCTCGACGACCAGGGCGATCTGGTCGAGGAACCACGGGTCGACGCTGGTGGCCGCGGCCAGGCGGTCGACGGTGATGCCCCGGCGCAGCGCCGCCTCCAGGTGGAAGGGACGGTCGGGCGTGGCCAGGGCCGCCCGGCGGACCAGGTCGTCGTCGGTCAGGCCGTCGAGGGCCGCTTCGCCGGGGTCGCAGTTGAGCCCGAGGCGCCCGTGCTCGAGCGAGCGCAGGGCCTTCTGCAGCGACTCGGGGAACGTGCGGCCGATGGCCATGGCCTCGCCCACCGACTGCATGCGGGTGCCGAGCACGTCGGGCGTCCCCGGGAACTTCTCGAACGCCCAGCGGGGCACCTTGGTCACCACGTAGTCGATGGTGGGCTCGAAGCTGGCCGGCGTCTCCCGGGTGATGTCGTTGCGGATCTCGTCGAGGGTGTAGCCGACGGCCAGGCGGGCGGCGATCTTGGCGATGGGAAAGCCGGTGGCCTTGGACGCCAGCGCGCTCGAGCGGCTCACGCGCGGGTTCATCTCGATGACCACGAGCGAGCCGTTGGATGGATCGACGGCGAACTGGATGTTCGAGCCTCCCGTCTCCACGCCGATGCGGCGGATGCAGGCGAAAGCGGCGTCGCGCATCTGCTGGTACTCCACGTCGGACAAGGTCTGGGCGGGCGCCACCGTGATGGAGTCGCCGGTGTGCACGCCCATGGGGTCGAAGTTCTCGATCGAGCACACGACCACGCAGTTGTCCACGCGGTCGCGCATGACCTCGAGCTCGTACTCCTTCCACCCGGCGATGGAGCGCTCGATGAGGATCTCGTGGATGGGGCTGGCGGCCAGGCCGGCGGCGGCGATGCGGCGAAGGCCGTCCTCGTCGAAGGCGATCCCCGTGCCGGCGCCGCCCAGGATGTAGGACGGCCGCACGATCAGCGGGAAGCCGATCCGCCGGCCCACCTCCAGCGCCTCGTCGAGCGCGTAGGCGAACCCCGAGGCGGGGACGGCGAGGCCGATCTCGGTCATGGCCTCCTTGAACCGCTCCCGGTTCTCGGCGGTGGCGATGGCCTCCGGGCGGGCGCCGATCATCTCCACGCCCAGGTCGTCGAACACGCCCCGCTCGTGCAGCGCCATGGCCAGGTTGAGCGCCGTCTGGCCCCCGAGGGTGGGCAGCACCACGTCAGGGCGCTCCCGCTCCACGATGGCGGCGAGGACGTCGGGGCTGAGGGGCTCGACGTAGGTCGCGTCGGCGAACTCGGGGTCGGTCATGATGGTCGCCGGGTTGGAGTTGGCCAGGACGACGCGGTAGCCCTCGTCGCGCAGCACGCGGCAGGCCTGCGTCCCCGAGTAGTCGAACTCGCTGGCCTGGCCGATGACGATCGGCCCGGAGCCGATGACCAGCACGGACTCGATGTCGGCCCTACGCCCCACGGCGCATCAGTTCCTCGAACTCGGCGAACAGGTAGCGGGCGTCGTGCGGGCCGGGCCCCGCCTCGGGGTGGTACTGCACGCTGAACGCCGGCACGTCCCGGCAGCGCAGCCCCTCGACCACGCCGTCGTTCAGGTTCACGTGGGTGACCTCGGCGGCGGGCACCGACCCCTCGGCCAGGGCGTAATTGTGGTTCTGGCTGGTGATCTCCACCTCACCGGTGCTGACCCGCCGCACGGGGTGGTTGCCGCCGTGGTGGCCGAATCGCAGCTTGTACGTGGTCCCCCCGAGGGCGGCGCCGAGCAGCTGGTGGCCGAGGCAGATGCCGAACACCGGCACCTGCCCGAGCAGCTCGGCGATGGTTCGCTGGGCGCCGGCGAGGGCGGCGGGGTCACCGGGCCCGTTGGAGAGGAACACCCCGTCTGGGCGCAGGTCGAGCACCTCGGCGGGCGGAGTCGACGCCGGCACCACGTCGACGGTGGCCATGGTGGCGAGATGGCGCAGGATGGTGCGCTTGATGCCGTAGTCGTAGGCCACCACCCGCAGCGGGCCGTCGCCCACCCGGTACCGCTCGGGGGTGGTGACGCCGGCCACCAGGTCGAGGCCCTCGGTGCCCGGCTCGGCCGCCGCCGCCGCTGCCAGCGTGTGGCGGTCGGCGGTGCCGAGGGCGCACGGCATGGCGCCGGC
>JALYMX010000516.1 GCA_030773495.1 Actinomycetota bacterium
CCGCCGTGGCCGCCGCCATGGCGGCGAGCACGTTGGCCACGTCGTGGGGGAAGGCCCGGGGCAGCTCGTCGACCGGCATCACGGCGCCACCCGGACCGCACAGGGTGTCGCCCACCCTCCGCCAGTCGCCCGACTCGAGCCCGAAGGTGACGACGCGCCCCGGCGCACGCCCGGCGGCGCCCGCCACCACCGCGTCCTCGGCGTTGGCCACGGCGACGTCGTCGGGCCCCTGGTTGGCCCACACCCGCGCCTTGGCCGCCGCGTACGACGCCAGATCGGGGTGCCAGTCGAGGTGGTCGGGAGCCAGGTTCAGCCACACGGCCACGTCGGGACGGAAGCGGTCGGTGTGCTGGAGTTGGAACGACGAGACCTCGGCCACCACCACCTCGACGCCCGAGTCGACGGCGGTGTCGACGGCGGTGACGAGAGGCAGCCCGATGTTGCCGGCGGCGATGGCCGAGCGGCCCGACTCCACCAGCATGGCGGCCACGAGGGTGGTGACGGTGGTCTTCCCGTTGGTGCCGGTGACGGCGACCATCGGGCGCCCGCCCGCCGCCCGCCAGGCCAGCTCCACCTCGCTCACCACGGGCACGCCGGCCCGGGCGGCCAGGGCGTGGACGGGGTGCCGGGGCGGCACGCCGGGGCTCGGCACCACGAGGTCGGCGGAGGGCACCACGTCGACCGCCCTCAGCGTGGCGCCGGCCGCCGCCACCTCCCGCGCCGTGGCGTCGTCGCCGGCACCCCCGGCAGCAGCGCCGGCGGCACCGTCGGCCGCGTCGTCCACCACCACCACCCGCCACCCCCGGGCAACGAGGTGGGCCGTGACCGCCCGCCCGGTGGCGCCGAAGCCCACCACCACCGCCGTCCCGCCCGTCAATCCAGGACCCCGAGGGAGATGAAGTCGGCGTAGAACAGCCCGAGGGCGAGCGCCGTGCACAGCCCCGCCAGGATCCAGAAGCGCACGATCACCGTCGTCTCGGGCCAGCCCATCAGCTCGAAGTGGTGGTGCACCGGCGCCATGCGCAGCACCCGGCGGTGGAACAGCCGGAAGCAGCCCACCTGGATGATCACCGAGAGCGTCTCCAGCACGTAGAGGCCGCCCACGACGGGGAGCAGCAGGTGGACGTTCATGACCAGCGCGAAGGCGGCCAGCCCGGCGCCGATGGCGAGAGAGCCGGTGTCGCCCATGAAGATGCGGGCGGGCGCCGCGTTCCACCACAGGAACCCCGCGCAGGCGCCGGTGAGCGACACGGCCAGCACGGCCAGGTCGAGGGCCTGGGGGACCCGGTACACGTCGAAGTGGCGGAACTGCCAGAACCCGATGATGGCGAACGCGGAGAAGGCGAAGGTGGACGAGCCGGCGGCCAGGCCGTCGAGGCCGTCGGTGAGGTTGACGGCGTTGGAGGTCCCGATCATCAGCACCACGGCCCACACGGCCCAGCCCACCGATCCGAGGTCGAAGCCGATGGAGTCCCACCGGGTGAACGACAGGTCCGTCTTCACGTCGGCGAGGTTCACGGCCAGCACGGCGAAGCCGACCGCCACCACCAGCTGGCCGGTGATCTTGGCTCGCTTGTTGAGCCCGAGGCTGCGCTGGCGGCGCACCTTGATCCAGTCGTCCACCACGCCGACCACGCCGGCGCCGGCCACGGCGAAGGCGACCAGCAGCCCCGCCCAGGTGAAGATGGTCTCCCCTCGCATGTGGCCGCCCAGGTAGCCGACGAGGGCGGCCACCACGATCATCAACCCGCCCATGGTGGGCGTGCCCGCCTTGGTCACGTGGCCCTTCGGCCCGTCCTCGCGGATCTGCTGGCCCACGCCGTGGGCCTGGAGCCACCCGATGAGGACCGGGGTGCCCACCAGGGCGGCGATCATGGCCACGCCGCCGGCGACGAGGAGGTCGATCACGCCGCGCTCCCGTGGCCGGCGACGACCAGGGCCTCGGCCGCCTCCACCCGGTCGTCGAAGGGCGCCGTGCGCCCTCCCGCCGTCTGACCCGTCTCGTGGCCCTTGCCGGCGACCACGACCACGTCGCCGGCGCGGGCGGCGGCCACGGCGTGACGGATGGCGGCCCGCCGGTCGGGCTCGACGACCAGGGTGGGCGCGCCCGACGCGCCGGCCCGCACCTGGTCGAGGATGGCGCCCGGCTCCTCGCCGCGGGGGTTGTCGGAGGTCAGCACCACCACGTCGGCCAGGCGGGCCGCCACCTCCCCCATGATCGGGCGCTTGGCCCGGTCGCGCTCCCCCCCGCACCCGAACACCACGAGCACCCGCCCGCCCGGTGCCTCGTCGCGGGCGGCCAGCAGCACCTGCTCGAGGGCGGCCGGCGTGTGGGCGTAATCGACCACCACGGCGAAGGGCTGGCCCCGGTCCACCCGCTCGAAGCGGCCCGGCACGCCGGGGAACGACGACAGGCCGGCGGCGACGGTGGCTGGGGGGACGCCCAGGTGGCGGGCGACGGTGGCGGCGCACACCGCGTTGGAGACGTTGAAGCGGCCGCCCAGGCCCAGCCGCACCTGCTCGCCCTCCCACCGGAAGCGGGCGCCCCGCGCCCCGGGCTCGATGCCGTCGACGTCGGCCAGCGAGTACGGCTCCACCGGGATCCGCACGCCGGCGGCCAGCCGTCGCCCCCACGGGTCGTCCACGTTCACCACGGCGACGGCGGCGCGATCGGGATCGAACAGCGACGCCTTGGCCGCGAAGTACGACTCCATGTCGCCGTGGGTGTTGAGGTGCTCGGGACTGAGGTTGGTGAAGGCGGCGACGGCGAAGCGCACGGCGTCGACGCGGTGCTGGACGAGGGCGTCCGACGACACCTCGAGAGCGACGGCCTGGGCGCCGTGCGCCACGTGGGCGGCCAGGGCGGCCTGGAGGTCGGGTGCCTCGGGGGTGGTGCGGGGCCCGCTCAGGGTGCCGATCACGCCGGTGGGCCACCCGTGCGCCTCGAGCACCGCGGCCAGGAGGTGCGTCGTCGTGGTCTTGCCGTTGGTGCCCGTGACGCCGACGACGGGGAGCGCCCGCGACGGGTGGCCGTGGAAGGC
>JALYMX010000517.1 GCA_030773495.1 Actinomycetota bacterium
GGCGGCGCCGCGGTGCGGGTGGGCGACCTCGCCGAGCACCTCGACGAGAGCAGCCGGCGCGTGCTGGTGCGCCGCCTGGTGCGGGAGGGCCTCCTCGAGGTCGTCGACGCCACCTGAGCGCCCACCTCACGTTTCTCGGCCCTGCCCCTGGGTAGGTCACCTATGTCCCACCTCCGCCGCTCACCGCCGGAGGTGCGGCGTTCCCGAAGCTTGGTCCAGGAGGTCGAGGTCGATGGCAGAGCAGGTTTCCCCGCCCCGCAGGGCGCCCGCGTCACGGCGCCCGAGAACGCCGGCGTCGACGACGGGACCATCGCCACGGGCGCGGGCGTCTCGCGCCACGGCCAGCACGCGCGAGGCCGCCTCCGCCTCTGCCCAGCAGGGCAAGCAGGTGGCGTCCCGGGCCGCCGGCGGGACCCGCCGGGTGGCCCGCACGGCCAAGAGCCAGACCCAGGACGTGACCCGCGCCGCCAAGACCCAGACCCAGGAGGTGACCCGCACGGCCACCGAAGAGGCCCGTGAGGTGACCGGTGCGGTGCGGGCCCAGGTGGCGCAGGTCGGCGAGGAGCTGGCCAACCAGGGCCGCGCCCTCGTCGAGGAGGCGCGGACCAGGCTGCAGGACCAGGCCCACGTGCAGGTAAGGCGAGCCGCCGACGGGCTGGCCAAGGTGGCCAGGAAGGCGCGGGCGCTCGGCGACGAGCCCGACGAGGACTCGAGCGGCATCGGCTCGTACCTGGCACAGGGCGCCGACAAGCTGTCGCAGGCCGCCGACCGGATCTACCGCTTCGCCGACGACGTGGAGGCCGGTGACCTCGAGATCATGGTGGACGACCTGAAGACCTTCGCCCGGCGGCGCCCGGCCGCGTTCGCCGTCGGCGCTGCCGTCGCCGGCTTCTCCATCGGGCGCTTCGTGCGGGCCGCCGCCTCGGATGAGGACGAGGCCGGCGACGAGATGGATGAGATGGAGATGAGTGAGATGGAGATGAGTGAGATGGACGAGATGGACGACGACGCCGACGACGCCGAGCTGCTCGACGAGGCGCGGGCCGTGCCCACCGGGCGTCGCGCCCTCCCCGCCGGCGCGGGCGGGAGGTCACGATGACGGCGCGCTTCTCCCCCGGGCAGGCCGAAGAGCGGCCGCTCGGCGAGCTCTTCTCCGACATGACCAGCCAGTTCCAGGACCTCCTGCGCAAGGAGGTGGAGCTGGCCAAGATCGAGACCAAGGAGCAGGTGGCGCGCGCCGGCAAGGGCGGCGCCATGCTGGCCGCCGGCGGCGTCACCGCCCTGTTCGCGCTGATGCTGCTGGCCTTCGCCGCCGCGTGGGGGTTGGCCGAGGCGATCCCGACGGGGCTGGCCTTCCTTGCCGTCGGCCTGCTCTTCGGCGTCATCGCCGGGTTGATGGTCACGCAGGGCCGCAAGCGGCTGGCCGGCGTCAAGCCCGTCCCCGAGCAGACCCTCCAGACCCTGCGCCAGGACGTGGAGGTGGCCAAGGAGTCGCTCCAGCAGGGGGCCTCCGGCCCGGCGTACGGGAACACGAGGAGGAGTTCGCAATGAGCAGACGCACTGAGGACGTGCGGCGCGACATCGAGCAGACGCGCGACGAGCTGGGCGAGACGCTGGAGGCCATCGGCGACCGAGTTGCGCCCAAGAAGGTGGCCGGTCGGGTGAAGGGCAACGTGGCCGACAAGGTCGAGGACGTCCGCGACCGGGTGAGCCCCGCTCGCATCGTCCGCCGCCGCACCGAGAACGTGCGCCAGAGCGTGCGCAACGCCAAGGAGGCAGCCATGGGCAGCAGCGACAGCAACGGCTCGCACGACGGCGGGGTCGTCACGTCGAGACGGCGATCCCTCGGGACAGGAACGGCCGCCGGTGGGCGGGCGAGGGTGTCGCCGAGGATGACCGACGCCGGCGGCGATGACGCCGACCAGGGTGATGACGCCGACCAGGGTGGGCGTGGCGAGAAGAACCCGTTCGTGGTCGGCGCGCTCGCCTTCGGCGGCGGCCTGGTGCTGGGTGTCGCCATGAAGCCGACGGACGGCGAGCGCAAGGTGGCCCAGCGAGCCCGGGCCCGCCTGGAGCCGGTGAAGCAGCAGGCCCTCGAGACCGGCAGGAATGTCGCCGAGGACCTCAAGGGCGTGGCCCAGGGAGGCTTCGACGAGGTCAAGCAGCGGGCGCTCGAGGCCGCCAACCACGTCAAGGAGGAGGCCAGGGCGTCGGCCGGCCAGGTGAAGGACGAGGCCACGGCGTCGGGCGAGGAGGTCATGGAAGAGGCCAAGACCTCCACCCGGGAGGTCAAGGGCGAGGCGGCCGGCGCCGCCCGCCAGGTGAAGCGGCGGGCGCGCAGCGCCTCGCAGCAGGTGACCAGTGATGCCGACGAGGCCGAGGCCGTCGAGGACGTGGTCCAGCGACCGACCCGCGCCCGCCGGCCCCGCACGCCCACCACCGCCACGACCACCACGACCGGCACCGCTCGTCGCCGCCGCCCGGCCACGTCCACCGTCTAGGCCGAGGACGCCACCGATGGCCCGCACGGTCACCGACCAGCCGATCCCGCCCCAGAGCGGGGCCGGCGACCAGGCCGACTCTCCCCTCGCGCTCGAGCCGCCCGGTTGGAAGGCGAGCCTGCGCCGAGCGGTCAAGGAGTTCAAGGACGACCGCGGCACCCTCACCGCCGCGGGCATGGCCTTCTACTGGTTCCTCGCCGTCTTCCCGGCGCTGCTCGCCGCCGTGGGCGTGCTCGGGCTGTTCAACGCCGACGACGCGGCGGTGCGGTCGATCAGCAAGGGGATCGAGTCGGCCCTGCCCGGCGACGCCGCCCGGGTGCTCACCGACGCCGTGGGCCAGGCCGGCGCCCAGTCGGCCGGCACCGCCGTGGTGGCCACCCTCGTCGGCGTGGCCGTGGCGCTGTGGAGCGCCTCGGCCGGCATGGTCGCCATGCAGACGGGCCTCGACGTCGCCTATGACGTGGGCGAGGAGCGCAAGTTCGTGAAGAAGCGCCTGGTGGCGCTGGCCCTCCTGGCGGCCACGGCCGTGCTCGGCGGCGTGGCGACCGGGCTCATCGTGTTCGGGGCCCCCCTGGGCGACGCCGTCCGCGACAACGTGCCGTTCGGCGGCGCCTTCGTGCCCGTGTGGACGGCGCTGCGGTTCGCCCTCGGGCTCGTGGCCCTGGCGCTCCTGTTCGCCACCTTCTACTACCTGGCGCCCAATCGTGAGACCCCCAAGTGGGCCTGGGTCAGCCCCGGCGGCGTGGTCGCCGCAGTCATCTGGCTCCTCGCCTCGGTCGGCTTCTCGCTCTACGTGTCGAAGTTCGGGTCCTACGCCGAGACCTACGGGTCGCTGGCCGGCGTGGTGGTGCTGCTGTTGTGGCTGTTCCTGACCGCCATCGCCGTGGTGTTCGGCGGCGAGCTCAACGCCGAGCTGGAACGCCAGAGCGCCATGCAGGCCGGCCAGGTCCCCGCCGAGGACCCCCGCGGCGCGGCGGGCGGCGGGGGTGGCGGTGAGGACGAGCAGGGGGCCACGAGCACGCAGTCGGCGGGCTCGGCCGGCGGCGACGGCGTGGAAGCCGCCTGGGCCCAGCGCATGCGAGAGCTGCGCAGCGACGACGAGGTCCGAGCAGGAGGGCGCGCCCGCACGTCGCGGTGAACGTGATCACGGTCCGGACCTACCGCGGCGGCCAGGCCCGCGAGCACGACGACGCCGCTGACATCGCCGGCCTCGTCGCCGGGCACGACGGCCTGGTGTGGGTCGACCTGGTGGACCCCGACGACGACGACCTGGCCTGCATCCAGGAGCAGTTCGAGCTCCACCCCCTGGCCCTCGAGGACGTCCGCAAGCACCATCAGCGGCCCAAGCTCGAGCACTACCCGACGCACGCCTTCGCCGTCGCCTACAGCGGCGGGCTCCAGGAGGTCGACTTCTTCATCGGCGACGAGTGGCTGGTCACCGTGCGCGAGCGCGACGAGCACGGGGCGGCGTGGGACTCGTCGGGCGCCAGGGCCCGCTTCGAGCGCCTCAGCCCCGACGTGGCCACCGTCGGGTTCCTGCTGTACGTGCTGCTCGACGAGATCGTCGACGAGTACTTCGCCGCCGTCGACCACGCCGAGGACGTGCTCGAGTCGGTGGAGGAGCTCATCTTCGACGAGTCCCGCCCGGCCGGCTCCGAGGACGTCCACGAGCGCCTCTTCGACGTCCGCCGGCGCCTCGTCACCTTCCGCCGGCTGGTGGTCCCCCTGCGCGACGTGGTGGCCGCCCTGCTGCGCGGCGAAGTCAAGGCGGTGGACGACCAGGCACGTGTCCACCTCCAGGACGTGCACGACCACGTGCTGCGCGTGGTCGACCAGCTCGACGCCCAGCGCGAGCTGGTGGGCAACGCCGTCGACGCCCACCTGGCCATGGCCTCCAACCGGCTGAACCTGGTGATGGAGCGAATGACCTCGTGGGGGGCCATCCTCCTCGGCGCCACCCTGGTCGCCGGCATCTACGGCATGAACTTCGAGCACATGCCCGAGCTGGAGTGGCGCTTCGGGTACCTCTTCGCCCTCGGCCTCATGGCCTCGATCACCTTCTTCGGGTTCCGCTACTTCAGGCGCAGGGACTGGCTGTGAGCCGGCGAGTGGAGCTGGTGTGGTACGGCGACGACGCGCCCTGGTACGACCACGGCCCCGGCCACCCGCTGCGGCCCGCCCGCGTGGTGCTCACCAGGGAGCTGATCCACGCCTACGGCATCGTCGACGGCGAGCGGGTGGTGGAGACGCCGGCCCGCGACGCCACCGACGACGAGCTGCTCCTGGTCCACTCCGAGCGGTACGTCGACGCCGTGCGCAGGGCCGGGCACGGCGAGCGGGGGTCGTGGTGGGAGTTCGGGTTCGGCCCGGGCGACAACCCGATCTTCCCCCACATGCACGAGGCGTCGGTTCGGGTGGCCGGCGCCACGCTGGCCGCCGCCGACGCGGTGCTGTCGGGACGGGCCGACCACGCCTTCAACCCGGCCGGCGGGCTGCACCACGCCATGCCGGAGCGGGCCAGCGGCTTCTGCGTCTACGACGACCCGGCCGTGGCCATCGCCTGGCTGCTCGCCCGCGGTGCGGAGCGGGTGGCCTACGTGGACGTCGACGTCCACCACGGCGACGGCCCTCAGGCCATCTTCTACGACGACCCCCGGGTGCTCACGGTGTCGCTGCACCAGAGCGGGGCCACGCTGTTCCCCGGCACCGGGTTCGTCGACGAGGTGGGCGCCGGCGACGCCCGGGGCTCGGCGGTCAACGTGCCCCTGCCGCCGTTCACGTCGGAGCAGGCGTGGCTGGCCGCCTTCTCCCAGGTGGTGCCGCCGCTGGTGGAGGCGTGGCGTCCCGACCTGCTCGTCACCCAGCTCGGCTGCGACACCCACCACAGCGACCCGCTGGCCAACCTCCTCCTCACCACCTCGGCGTACCGGGAGACGGCGAGGCTGCTCCACGACCTGGCCCACCGGGCGGCCGGCGGGCGGTGGCTGGCCACCGGCGGCGGCGGGTACCAGTGGGCGGCCGTGGTGCCCCGGGCGTGGACCCTCTACTTCGCCGAGATGGCCGGGGTCCGCGTGGACGACGAGCTGCCGGCGTCATGGACGCAGCGGGCCCGGCGCGAGGGCGGCGAGGGCGTCCCCGAGCGCCTCGTCGACCCGCCGCTCGCAGCGGGGGGCGTGGAGGCCACCGCCGTGCAGCAGGTGGTCGACGAGGTGCGAGCGCTCGTCTTCCCGATGCACGGGCTTTCTTGACGCGTCCACGTGCTCCGGCTGTCGGAGGTGCCCGACGCCGCCGGCGGGATGATGAGCGGGGCGGCCAGCGGCAACGGGAGCGCGGCATCGGGCGACGCGTGCCCGGCGGAGCGCTCGACATGCGGGAGATGGCTCCGCCGAGCCAGCCCGTACCGCGCGGAAGGAGGCGTTGGTGCCCTCGGGTGCCAACGCCTTCTTCGCGCCGGCCGGCTCAGCGCGGCGCGGTCGCCACCCGGTTGCGCCCCGCCCGCTTTGCCTCGTAGAGAGCGGCGTCGGCGTCGGCCACGACGGCGTCGAAGCGGGCGAGCGGCCCCCACCCGCACCCCACGCTCACCGTGACGTCGAGCAGGCGGCCTCCACCCAGCGAGAACGGGGAGCCGCACACCGCCCGCCTGACCCGCTCGGCGAGCGGGACCAGGTCGTCCTCGGAGGCGTCGGGGGCGAGGGCGAGGAACTCCTCGCCGCCCCACCGCACGACCGCGGCCTCGCTCTCCAGCGCCGATTGCAGGCGCCCGCCCAGGATGCGCAGGACGAGGTCGCCGACGAGGTGGCCCTGCTCGTCGTTCACCCGCTTGAAGTGGTCGACGTCGAGCAGCAGCACGCCGACGGCGGCGTCCGCACCGCGGGTGCCCGCCAGCTCCACCACCCGCATCTCCAGGCGTCGGCGGTTGCCCAGGCCGGTCAACGCATCGGTGGTCGCCAAGTTGTCCAGCTCCGCCGCTCGCCTGGCCAGGTCCTGCTCGCGCGCCGCGTCGCGCAGCGCGGCGTTGACCCGCGCCGTCAGCTCGGCGGCGTCACACGGCTTGCGGAGGTAGTCGGCCGCCCCCAGGTCGAGCCCGTCGGCGACCTCCGCGGCATCGGTGCGGGCGGTGAGGAACAGCACGGGGAGCGACCGCAGCTCGTCGTCGGCCTTCATGGCCCGCAGGGTCGACAGGCCGTCGAGGCCCGGCATGTCCACGTCGAGCAGGACGAGGTCAGGGCGCTCCGCCCGGCAGGCGGCCAGCGCCTGCTCGCCGTCGGGCGCCTCCTGCACCCGGTAGCCCACCGACTCGAGCGACCGGCGCAGGATGCGGCGGATGGCACCCGAGTCGTCCACGACCAGCACGGTGGCGCCGGGGACCCGGTCGGGCCTCCGCCGCTCCCCCGCCGGGCGGTCGCCGGGGCGCGCGGGCACTCTCCTTTCCTCCCCGTTCTCGGCACGTTCTCACGCCCGGATAGGGGGCCGAAACGTGCCCAGAACCGGAGAGGAGTGGCGCCGGGTCGGGGGAAGTAGGAGGCATGGCAGAACAGCTCGGCCCGGTGCTGTCGCTGGAAGGCGCCGAGGTGCGGACCGGCACCTGCTCGTGGACCGACCCGACCCTGGTGAAGGGCACCGACTGGTACCCGAAGAAGTCCATGACGGCCGAGGAGCGGCTGCGCTACTACGCCGGGCGCTTCCCGGTGGTCGAGGTCGATTCCACCTATTACTGGCCGCCCACCCCCCAGCTGGCCCGGGACTGGGCGGAGCGCACGCCGCCTGGGTTCGTGATGGACGTGAAGGGCTATGCCCTCCTCACCGGCCACCCCGCCCGTCGCGAGTCGCTGTGGGAGGACCTGCGGGACCTGGTGGCCGAGGAGCACCGAGGCAAGCGCAACGTGTACGGCGCCCACCTGCCCGACGAGGCCGTCGACGAGGTGTGGGCCCGGTTCCGCCACGCGCTGGACCCGCTGCGCGAGGCCGGCAAGCTGGGCGGGATCCTGCTCCAGTACCCCGAGTGGTTCACGCCGCGGCGCGACAACCGCCTCGAGCTCGAGCGCATCCGGGAGCGGCTCCCCCATCACCGTGTGCAGGTCGAGCTGCGCTCGCCCCGCTGGTGGGCCGACGAGGCGGAGCAGCGCCGCACGCTGGACCTGCTCCGGTCGTTGGCGCTGGTCCACGTCGTGGTCGACGCCCCGCCCCGCGCCCGGCTGCCCGCCGTGGTGGAGGCCACGTCGGAGGACGCCGCCGTGGTCCGCTTCCACGGCCGCAACGACGCCACCTGGGACAAGCGCGGCATCAGCGCCGCCGAGCGCTTCGACTACCTGTACGACGAGGCCGAGCTGACGCCCTGGGTGCCCGCCATCCGCGACCTGGCGTCGCGGGTGGAGAAGGTGCACGTGCTCATGAACAACTGCCACGGCGACAAGGGCGTGCGCAACGCCGAGGACATGGCCGGCCTCCTGGCCGGCGCCGGCACCGGCGCCGGCTAGCGATAGCGGCGGCAGCGGCGCGCCGCGAACGCCCGCGAGCGGTCCGAGCCGGCGTATCCACCGAGGCCTCGAATGGCCGGTTCGGCGTGCCGACGTACAGGGTGCGCTCGAGCGGTCGCGTGCCGGCCCCCGGAGGAATCCATGCTCGCGTCACCGCTCGTCCCATCGCACCGAAGCGCCGCCGCCCCCCGGCGATGGCTCGGCGTGGGGCGCAGCGCCGAGGGC
>JALYMX010000518.1 GCA_030773495.1 Actinomycetota bacterium
GGCCGGGAGCCACCGGCGCCATGCGGGCCCACGGGACGCCGAGGGCGGCCACGGCGTCGACCGCCCGGCCCTGGACCACGACAGCCTCGGCCCTGCCGTTGGACTCCCCGGTCCAGGTCGCCGTCACCTCCAGCAGGGCCGCGCAGGCGTCGGGGTCGGCCCCCGGCGTGGTCGCCGCCGGCAGGTCGACAGCCGCCGTGGGCGGCAGCGGGGGCGACGGGAAGTGGGCCTGCGCGGCCTCGTACGTGGCGACGGGGTAGGCCGGCTCCCAGTCCTCGAGGACGAGCGGCAGGTCCAGCCCTCCCGGGTCCACCCGCCGGTCGCCGCGCAGGTCCTCGCCCCGTACCACCCGCTCGTGGGCGGCCAGGGACGTCACCGGCCCGGGCGGGGCGTGGTCGGCCAGCTCGTCCCAGCGATGGGTGGAGGCGGCGACCTCCGACAGCGGGCCGAGGGCGAACCGGCCGGCACCGGGCACGAGGGTCCGGGCCGCCCACCGCCCAGGCGCCTCGAGGGCCAGGCGGTACTCGGCATTGGCCACGACCGGCCACAGCTGGCGGCCGCGCTCCTGGGCGGCGCGGGCCCGCTCGCCCAGCTCGACCAGCCCGTCCCAATGGCGCGCCGCGCACAGCCGGTCGACCAGGCGGACGAGCTCGTCGAGGTCGCCGAGGTCGACCAGCTCGCCGATGGCGTCGCCGGGACCGCCCGGTGCCCTCACACCAGCGGCCAGGGGTAGGCCCGGCGGTCGCCGCCGGGGTCGGGGAACGTGGCGAGGCGGGTGACGGCGGCCGCCCGCCGGCGGACGGCGGCGACCTCGTCGGGGTGCAGCAGCCCGTCGAGGTCGGTGGGGCCCGACGCGGCCAGGCGCTCCACGTCGACCAGGAGGGAGGCCGGCATCGGTTCGCCGGCGAAGTCCCAGATGACGGTGCGCAGGCCCGGCGCCACGTGGAAGCACAGGCCGTTGTCGATGGCCCACACCCGGCCGGCGTCGTCCAGCAGGCAGTGCCCGGCCTTGCGATCGGCGTTGTTGGCGACCAGGTCGAACACGCAGATGGTGCGCAGGGCGTCGTGCAGCTCGGGGCGCTCGAGGAGCGTGAAGTAGTGCTCGGAGAAGTCGGCGGTCACGAAGCGCTGGAACGAGCCGGGCCCCAGCGGGCCGTCGTCGCGCGCCACCGTCTCGGGCACCACGCCCCAGCCCAGCTCCTCGGAGAGGCGGTAGGCGGCCACCTCCCGGAGGTAGAGCCCGTCGGGGAAGTCCCACAGCCGCCGCTCTCCGCGGTGCGGCTTGTAGATGGCGGGCAACGACGAGTTGCCATGGCACACCTCCACGAGGAACGTGGCGTTGGAGCTCCAGGGCATGCGTCCGCGCAGCTCGACGGCGCCGCGGGCCAGGACCGCTAGAGCGTCGGTGCTCGGTGCCCGTTCGTCCGCGGGCAATCGTGGCCCCTCGGGTCGAGTGGATAGCCGCACAGCGGGCACGGCGGCCGACCCGCCTCCACCAGGCGCGTCCCGCGGATGGCCAGCGCCGCCATCTGCTCCCGGGTGATGCCGAACCGGGCCTCGGCCCCCTCGTCCTCCTCGCCGCTCGCCTCCTCGGCGACGAGGAGCAGGCGGTCCAGAGCGGGGTCGTAGCCCAGGCGCATGCGGCCCACCACCCACTGGGGCTCGGCCGGCTCCTCGAGCTCCAGGTCCTCGGGCAGGTGGCCGGGGCGGGGGAGGTCCTCGAGCAGTGCCCGCAGGGTGACGACCAGCTCGGCCACCTGCGCCTTCTCGACCTTGAGGGTGACGACCTGGTTGGCGTGGCGGGCCTGGAGCAGGAACAGCCGCCGGCCGGGCTCGCCCACCGCACCGACGGTGAGCTTGTCGACGTCGTGCAGCTCGTGCGACTCGCTCACGACGGGCGAAGCTCGGCGAGATCGCCCACCGAGTTCACGGTGAGCACCAGCGGACCGGTCTCGGCGTAGGCGACGGCGGTCACCGAGCATGGCGAGACGACCAGCCGCTGGAACAGGTCGAGGGGGGTCCCCGTGGCGTCCGCCACCGCCGCCTTGATCGGGTCGGCGTGGGAGACGAGGACCACCGTCTCCCCGGGGTGGCGGGCCCGCAGGCGCGCCGCCGTCTCGTTCACGCGCGTGTGCATCTCTCGGAACGACTCCCCACTGGGGAAGCGGAAGCCGCTGGGGTGGGACTGCACCGCCCTCCACTCCGGCAGCTTGCGGAGCTGCTTCAGCTCGGCGCCCGTCCAGTCCCCGAAGTCGCACTCCAGCAGCCCCCGGTCCACGGTCACCGCCAGGTCGAGGCGCCGGCCGATGGCGGCGGCCGTCTCGCGGGCCCGCTCGAGGGGCGACGAGTACACGACGTCGACCTTCTTGAGCGCGGCCAGCCGTTCGGCCACCGCCCGAGCCTGCTCCCGCCCGGCGTCCGCCAGGTGGAGGCCCTTGGCCCGTCCGGGGAGCACCTTTCCGGTGGTGGGGGTGAGGCCGTGGCGGACGAACAGGGCGAGCGTCGCCGCCGGCGGCTTGGGACGTCTCGGCATGCCGGAGGCAACGTAGCCTCCGCCCGTGGCTGCGCGTGCGTCGGCTCTGGCGGCGGTGACCTCCGAGGTCGTGCAGTGCCGGGCCTGTCCGCGATTGGTGGCGTGGCGCGAGCAGGTGGCGGCCGAGAAGCGGGCCTCGTTCGCCGACGAGGCGTACTGGGGGCGGCCCGTCCCCGGCTTCGGGGACCCCGACGCCGAGCTGCTGGTGGTCGGGCTCGCCCCGGCCGCCCACGGCGGCAACCGCACGGGCCGGGTGTTCACCGGCGACCGCTCGGGCGACTGGGTCTACCGCGCCCTGCACCGCGCCGGCTACGCCAACCAGCCCACCAGCACGGCGGCGGGCGACGGCCTGCGCCTCACCGGCGTCTACGTCGCCGCCGTGGTCCGCTGCGCCCCCCCGGCCAACCGCCCCACCCCTGCCGAGCGCGACACGTGCCTGCCCTACCTGGCGCGCGAGCTGGCGGCGCTCGACCAGGTGCGGGTCATCGTCGCCCTCGGCGGCTTCGCCTACGAGGGGGTGGCCCGGCTGGTGGGCCTGCGCCCCCGTCCCCGGTTCGGCCACGGCGTGGAGGCGGCGTTGCCCGACGGGCGCGTGGTGGTGTGCTCGTACCACCCCAGCCAGCAGAACACCTTCACGGGGCGCCTCACCGAGCCCATGTTCGACGCCGTGTTCGCCCGCGCCCGCCGCCTGGTCGCCTCGCCGGCGCCGCCTCGCCCGGCGACGGCGAGCCGTCCGTGATGCGGGGTTGTCGACCTCACCCGCTCCGTGATGAGGTGGGGGCGCATGCCCACGGTCAGCCCCGGCGGGTCCGTCGTCCGCCTCCGGTCCACCGCCCTCGACCTCGTGTCGCTGGTCGGCGGGGCCGAGCGCGGGCGGCTGGGGCGGGCG
>JALYMX010000519.1 GCA_030773495.1 Actinomycetota bacterium
GCGCAGGGGGGCGTCGGGGCGCCGGCGGGCCGCCCGGTGGCCGCCAAGGGCGAAGCCCACGAGCAGGGCCAGCACCGGGACCACCCACAGGTTCGACTCCTGGCCTTCGAGGTCGCTGTCCTTGAACAGGCGCACGAGGATGGCGGGGGGCAGGGTCACGGCCACGGCGACCACGGCGCCGTCGGCCACCGCCCGCCAGTCGATGCGCCCGCCGGTCACGGCCACGCCGGCGCTCCCCACGGCGAGGGGAGGCCGAGCTTGCCGGGGTTGAGCACGCCGCGGGGGTCGAGGGCCGACTTGAGGTCGACCAGGGTGGCGAAGGCGGGGCCCAGGGCGCGGGGCAGGAAGCGGGCCCGGTTGAGTCCGACGCCGTGGTGGTGGGCCAGGGTGCCGCCGGCCTCCAGCACGGCGCCCACGACGGCGTCCCACGCGTCCAGGTAGTACGAGTCGCCCTCGTCGCGCCGGCCGGCGAAGGTCAGGTACACGCAGGCGCCGTCGGGATAGGCGTGGGACTGGTGGGCCGAGGCCACCAGCGTCCCCTCCACCGACGCCAGCGCCGCCAGGGCGGCGGCGTGCACGGCGGGCAGCGCCGACCACCGGGCGGCCACCTCGCAGGTGTCGACTGTCACCCCTTCGGCCACCAGCACCCCCAGCGCCGACACGTCGTCCCGCCCGGCCAGCCACCGGTCGACGAGGGCGTCGTCGAGGCGCTCGGCGCCGGCGCACTCCTCGCCCACCAGGTGCAGCACGGCGTCGGCCAGCCGGGGCTCGGCTTCGTCGAGCACGATCAGCACGTTGCGGTGGGACAGGCCGAACACCCGCGCCGACTCCACGGGGTCGTAGAGGCGCAGGACGGCCGGCGTCGCCCCTCGGCGCAGGATGCGCCGGCAGGCGTCGAGGCCCTCGGCGAAGGTGGTGAACCCGAAGGCGGCCCGGCGCTCGGCCGGCGGCACGGGGCGCACCCGCAGGGCGGCAGCGGTGATCACCCCGAGCGTCCCCTCGCTGCCCACGAAGACCTGCGTCAGGTCGGGACCCGTCGCCGCCCGGGGCGCCCGGCCCCCGGTGTGGATCACCCGCCCGTCGGCCAGGGCGACCTCGAGCCCCACCACCATGTCCTCGATCTTCCCGTAGCGGGTGGAGTACTGCCCGGCCGAGCGGCAGGCGAGCCAGCCGCCGACCGTGGACAGGGCCAGCGATTGGGGGCGGTGCCCGAGGGTGAGGCCGTGGCCGTCCCGCAGCGCCGATTCGAGCTCGGCGCCGTTGGTGCCGGCGCCGGTCTCCACCACCAGCGAGGCGTCGTCGACGGAGGTGACGCCGCCCAGGCCGAGGAGGTCGAGGGCCACGCCGCCGTGGACGGGGACGGCCCCGCCGCACACGCCGCTGCGCCCCGCCGCCGGCGTCACCGGGACCCGCGCCTCGTGGCACAGGGCCAGGACGGCGGCCACTTCGACGGTGGACGCTGGCCGGGCGACCACGGCGGGCAGGGCGGCCACGTCGCCGGCCAGGTTCCAGCGCAGGGCCAGCGGCCACCAGTCGCGGCCGTGCTCGGCCCGCACGTCGTCCGCCGTCTCCACCGTGCACACGCCCCCCAGGCGCTCGAGCAGGTCGTCACCGACCTCCACCCGAGCCCCTCCAACACGCTCGCCCACGGCGACGCTCACCGCCGGGCAGGGGCGGGGCCGAGGCCGGCGGCCGCCCTTTCGCGCTCGACCGCCGTGCGGTAGCCGGCCACCTCCTGCTCCACCTGCTCGTCGGACCACCCCAGCTCGCCGGCCAGCAACCGGGCCGCATCGGGGGCGGCGGCGGCCGACGCGTGGCGGGCGAGGATGCGCGCTCGCGTCCGCCGGGTCAACACGTCGTCCAGCGTGTGCGCCATCTCGTGGCGGGCGGCGTGCACGGCCTCGGCCCGCAGGTAGGGGAGGCCGGCGACCAGGGGTCGGCCGAGCGCCGGGTCGGCGCGCACCAGGTCGACCACGAGGTGCGCCTCGCCGCCGTACCGCCCGGCCAGGTGCTCACCGTGCGGCTCGGCCTCACCGCCGGCGCCACCGCCGGCGTCACCGCCGGCGCCGGCCCGCGCCCCGTGCAGGGCCAGGGACCGGGTGGGGCTGCGGCGGGCCCCCCGGCCGAGCAGGTCCACCACCTCGTCGACGGCATCGGCGGCCATGCGCCGGTACGTGGTGAGCTTCCCGCCGGTGACGGTGACCACGTTGGCCGCCGTCATCACGCAGTGGCGGCGCGACAGGTCGGCCGTCCGGCGGGAGCGGGCGCCGTCGACCAGCGGTCGCAGGCCGGCCCAGGCGCCCACGACGTCGCCCGGGCGAAGCGGCGTGGCCAGGGCGGCGTTGGCCGCCTCGAGGACGTAGGCGACGTCGTCGCCCGTGCAGCCGGGCTCGTCGAGCGGGCCCACGTGGTCGGTGTCGGTGGTGCCCAGGTAGACCCGGTCCCCCCACGGGATCACGAAGATCGAGCGCCGGTCGGGGGTGGGGAGCACGGCGGCGGCCCAGCACGGGAGCCGGGCCCGCTCCACGGTGAGGTGCACGCCCTTGGCCGGGCGCAGCCCGGGCGCGCCGCGGCTGCCGGCCAGTGCCGCCACCTGGTCGGCCC
>JALYMX010000520.1 GCA_030773495.1 Actinomycetota bacterium
GACCAGCCCACGCGGGCGAGCGCCGGCCCGGCCAGCCGGCGCACGAAGGCCTGGAGCGCCGGCCGGTCCTCGTCGCTCGCCACGCGGTCGAGCTCCACCACGGCGTCGAGGAGCTGGTGCCACACGCTCGGGTCGTCCTCACCGACGAGCAGCACGGCGAGGTCGAGCAGCTCGGCGAGGGGCGCCTCGGCCGCCAGCACGCCGGCCCACGTGTCACCGACCAGCGCCAGCCGCTCCAGGGCGTCGAGCCGGCTCAGGTCGCCCAGGAGGCGGGCGCGCAGCTCGGCGTCGTAGCGGACGCGGAAGAAGCCCCACGCACCCTCGTTGGCCATGACCCACTCGACAGGGCCTCCGAGGTCAACCGTGGTGCCGGCGCCGTCGAGCAGCACCCGCCGGCGGACCGGGCGGCCACCGGCCGAGCCCCGCAGCACCATCGGCACCCCCCACACCGCGGCGTCCACGGCCTCGGGCACCCGGTACCGGAACCGGCGCTGGGAGAGGACCACCGAGCGGCCGTCGGCCGCGAGGGCGGCGGAGACGACGGGGAAGCCGCCCTGGAAGATCCACGAGTCCATCGTCGAGCGGGCCGGCTCCCCGGTGGCGCGCTCGACGGCGTCCCACAGGTCGCTGGTCTCGGTGTTCGCATAGCGGTGCTCGGCGATGTAGGAGCGGATGCCCCGGCGGAACGCGTCGTGGCCCACGTACCGCTCGAGCATGCGCACCACGGCGGCGCCCTTCTCGTAGGTGAGCACGTCGAACATGGCCTCGGCCTCCTCGGGCCGGCGCACGGGGAACTCGATCGGCCGCGTCGCCGCCAGCCCGTCGACCGCCATGGCGCCGTCCCGGCTCGTGCCGAACGACACCCAGCGCTCCCACTCGGGCCGGAAGTCGTCGACGCACAGCATCTCCATGAAGGTGGCGAACGCCTCGTTGAGCCAGATCCCGTTCCACCAGCGCATGGTCACCAGGTCCCCGAACCACATGTGGGCGACCTCGTGGGACACCACATCGGCGACCCGCTCCAACTCCACCCGGCTGGCCCGCTGCGGGTCGACGAGCAGCAGCGTCTCCCGGAACGTCACGGCGCCGAGGTTCTCCATGGCGCCCATGGCGAAGTCGGGCAGGGCGATGAGGTCCAGCTTGGCCGCGGGGTACGCCACGCCGAAGTACTCGGCGAAGTAGCGGAGGGCGTGGGCACCGATCTCGAGGGCGAACCCGGCGAGGTGGCGCTTCCCGGGGACGCAGACGACCCGCAAGGTGACGCCTTCCACGTCGACGGGGTCGGTGGCTTCGAGCGGGCCGACGACGAAGGCGACCAGGTACGTGGACATGCGGATGGTGGGGGCGAAGTCCACCCTCGTCCGACCGTCGCCCAGCGCGGCGGTGGCGACAATTGGGGTGTTCGACACGGCGGTGAGCCCGTCGGCCACCACCAGCGTCGTGGAGAACGTGGCCTTCCGGTCGGGTTCGTCCCAGCAGGGGAAGGCGCGCCGGGCGTCGGTCGGCTCGAACTGCGTGGCGGCGATGGCGTGGCTGCGCCCATCGCCGTCGGTGAACGTGCTGCGGTAGATGCCGTGCAGCTTGTCGCCGAGGGTGCCGGAGAACGCCACGTGCAGCACGTACGAGCCCGGCGCCACGGCCTCGTCGAGGCGGAACGTGACCCGTTCGTCGTCGGCGTCGAGCACGGCGCGGGCGGGGCGCGGGGGGTGGCGGTCACCCTCGGCGGCGAGCGCGGCGTGGCCGATGTCGAGGGCGGCGGCGTGGAGGACCAGCTCGTCGGTCGGCTCGTGGACGAGGACGGTGACCCGCTCCTCGCCGGTGAAGGTCCCTTCGCCGAGCGAGATGGCGAAGGTGAGGTCGTAGTGCTCGGGCGAGACGCTGCGGGGAAGGCGGTGGGCGTCGGTCGCCGGCATGCCGGCGGAGGGTAGACGCTCCCTCAGCTACGGTTCCGCGCCGTGGCCCGCGGTCCGCTCGACGTGGTGGCGGTGGGGAGCGCCATCGTCGACGTGCTGGTCGAGGTGGACGACACCGAGGTGGAGCGCCACGGGCTGGTCAAGGGCACGATGGCGCTGGTGGACGCGCCACGAGCGGCCGCCCTCCACGAGTCGATGGTCCCGGCCGTGGAGGCCTCGGGTGGCTCGGCGGCCAACACGGCGGCGGGGCTGGCGTCGTTCGGGGGAGCGGCGGCGTTCATCGGGAAGGTCCGCGACGATCCCCTCGGGCAGGTCTTCGCCTCCGACATCCGGGCCGTGGGGGTGGAGTTCGCCACCCCGCCCGCCACCGAGGGGCCGGCGACGGCGCGCTGCCTCGTGCTCGTCACCCCCGACGCTCAGCGGACGATGAGCACCTACCTGGGGGCGGCCACCCATCTCGGCCCGGGCGACATCGACGAGGACCTGGTCGCCCGTGCCGAGGTGACGTACCTGGAGGGCTACCTCTGGGACCCGCCGGAGGCCATCGACGCGTTGCGCCGGGCCGTCGGGCTGGCACACGCCGCGCACCGGCGGGTGGCGCTCAGCCTCTCCGACCCGTTCTGCGTGGACCGCCACCGCGACGAGTTCCTCGACCTGCTCGACGGCGAGGTCGATGTGCTGTTCGCCAACGAGGTCGAGCTCGTGTCCCTGTTCGAGGTGGACCTGCTGGGCGAGGCGCTGCGCGCCGTTCGGGGCCGCTGCGAGGTCGCCGCCGTCACCCTGGGTCCCCGCGGCTCCGTCGTGGTCACCGACGACTGCGTCACGGAGTGCCCCGCAGCGCCGGTCGACCCGGTGGTCGACACCACGGGCGCCGGTGACCTCTACGCCGCCGGCTTCCTCTACGGCCTCACCCGGGGCGCCGACCTCGCCCGCTGCGCCGAGCTGGGCACCCTGGCCGCCGCCGAGGTGATCAGCCACCTCGGAGCGCGCCCGCTCGTGCCGCTGGCCTCCATCGTCGACGTAACTCCCCGCTGAGCGGGCCTGCGCGGGAACTACTTGGCGTTGGATGCGTCGTGTAGTTCGAGTCACCGTGCCATTCGTGGCGGGTGAATGGCACGCCGGCGAGCTGCTTATCCGTGACTTTGACGCCAGTCGGGTGGCGGCCCTGGTCGAGTTCGGCTCGGACCTTGAGGCCCTTGCGGTTGATCGTGTTGGCGATGAGCTCGACGATCACCCGGTAGCTGTGAGCGGACGCCCCCGCCAGTTCATGGTGATGAAGCTGAACAGGCGGTGCTCGACGGTTCCACTTCGAGGGTCCCCGGCGGGTCGTCAACACGGTGATCTCCAGGCCGGTCTCAGCCGCCAGCTTGGCCAGTTCGACCTTCCACGCTCGCACCCGGTAGCCGTTCGACCCGCCGGCGTCGGCGCACAGGAGGCGGGTGGCCCCGGGTAGCGGGCACGGTCCATCTGCGCCCACCACCGCCGTACGGTGGTGACCGCGAAGCCGGCGGTGTCGGCGTCGTCGCCCACCGAGACCCAGCCCTCGTCGCCTCCCAGGTCGTACACCCGTAGGGGATGGCCTTGCCCATCTCGGGATCGATGAAGTCGTGCACCTTGACCCGTTCGGGGCGGCGCCCCGGCTGCCACTCCTTCCCGGACGGGCTGGGAGGCCAGGTCGATGCGGCCGAGGGAGGCCATGGCGGCGACCACCTGGTCCTCAGGGACGTTGGAGTGGGCGCCGACGAGGACGTCGCCGACCGTGAACGTCAGGTTGACCAGCGCCTCGGCGCTAGGGCCGGGGCCCTCCTGAGTTCGGAGCTGCGACCGCCGAACTCCCCGCGATACGCACCCTCCTGCACGGGCTCGCCCGGGCCGTCCTGGCCGAACCACGTGAGCTCGTTGTCGGCCCATCGTCAGGATGCCTGGGTGAGGTGACGTTCAGGAACGGGTGGAAACATCGTCGCCGTCCGAGGCCTGTTCCTCGGCTGCGGTCGGATCGCGAGGGCCGTACCGCAGCTCCACGGCGTTGCAGCACTCGTCCTCGGCGTTCTCACTGGTCACGCTGGCACCTCCCCTCCTCCACCGCGAGCCTGTTCGGCCCCTGCTCGACGCCGACATCACCGCCTCGGCCTCGGCGTCTTCCTTGGCTTCGCCGCTTCCCGTTCGATCGCTTCGCATGACGTGTGCGAGGCGCGCCGCAGGTGGCGAGCGGCGACGGCGGCAACGGCGACCGTCACCACTGTGGCGATGACCGTGGGTCCGAAGTCGGACCGGGCGTCGGTGAGGAGCACGAGCCCGGCCACGTTCGTCGCGCTGTGGAGCAGGACGGCGATCACCAGGCGACCGCCGGTGACCACCCAGAACCACGTGTAGAGCACCGAGTAGGCGACCACGGAGATCGAGAAGGCGGCGACGGGGGATCACCGCCACTGCGAGCCAGAGAGACCAGGAGAAGGCGAAGGCGACCAGGAAGAACAACCGCAGAGAACGCATCAGCTCACCGCAGGCCGCCCTCCTCCAGCTCCGGCGGGAGAAAGGCCAGGTCGAGGTCGGCCAGGCGGACGAGCGAGGACGCCACCCACCGGCCCAGCGGCGCCAGGTGCTCGTCGAGGCGCCCGACGTCGCGCAGCACCTCCTCGGGGAGGGGTGCGACTCCGGCGTAGGACACCTCCACGGCGAACTGCGGGGCCGCGTCGCCCGCGTCGCAGTGCTGCTCGACGGTGGGCCCGCTGCGCTCCAGCGCGTCGCCGAGCACCGCGGGCCCCTCCGCGGGCAGGGCGCTCAGCACGCCGCCGGCGTCCGGCGCCCCGGCGAGGCGCTGGATGCGCAGGACGAGCTCGACCTCGAGCTCCGGGGGGTCCTCGCCCGGGTCACCCAGCATCGCCGAGCGGTACGTGGCCTGGCTCCAGGTCGGCCAGTCGAGGGCGATCTCGGCCTGGACTCGCGGCGGCATGCCTTCCCCTGGGAGGGTGTACGCGGTCTCCCACGACACGTCACCCAGCAGGACGTCGACCTGGAGCCGCTCCTCCAGGGCATGACGCTCGAGGAGTGCGTCCTCGAGGCCCCGGCGCACGGCGCCGATGGCGGCCAGGAACACGTGGTCGAGCATGCACGGCGAGGCTACCGTCCCGCTGTGGGCAATCCCTGGCTGGAGCGGCGGGTGCTGAACTACGCCCATCAGGGGGGCGCCCGGGAGGCACCGTCGAGCACCATGCACGCGATGCGGGCCGCGGTGGCGGTGGGCGCTCACGGGCTCGAGCTGGACGTCCACGCCACCGCCGACCGCCGCCTCGTGGTCTGCCACGACGCCACGGTGGACCGCACGACGAACGGCACGGGCCGGATCGCCGACCTCACCCTGGCCGAGGTGCAGGCCCTCGACAACGCCTACTGGTGGGTACCGGGGTCGGTGGTCGACCACGCCGCCGATCCCGGCGCCTACCCCCTACGAGGCCGGGCGCCCGCCGACCCCGACCTTCGCATCGCGGAGCTCCGGGAGGTGCTCGAGGCCTTTCCCGCCACCTTCGTGAACCTCGACATCAAGCAGACGGCGCCCGAGGTGGAGCCCTACGAGGACCTGCTCGCCGACCTGCTGCACGAGGTTGGACGCACCGACGACGTCATCGTGGCGTCGTTCTCCGACGAGGCCACCGCCGCCTTCGCCGCGTTGGCGCCCGAGGTGAGCACGTCAGCGGGCACCACCGCGACGGCGGAGTTCTACTTCGCCGTCGTGGAGGGGCGCGACCCGCCGCCCACCCGGCACCACGCCCTTCAGGTGCCGCCCGAGTACGCGGGGGTGCGGGTGGTGGACGAGCGCTTCGTCGCCTCCGCCCACCGCCACGGCCTGGCCGTGCACGTGTGGACGATCGACGATCGGGACGAGATGAAGCGGCTGCTGGCCGCCGGGGTGGACGGCATCATGACCGATCGGCCCACCCTCCTCGGCGAGGTGCTGGCGGGGGTGGAGACGCCGTAGGCGTCGAACTCCTCCCATCTCGGCGTCGAGCAGACGGTGGCGTCGTGTCGGCGCGGAAGGGACGCGTCGTCGGGAGCGGAGCCTATGCACGGGGCGGAGAACGACCGATCTGGTCGAGCAGCCACCCCAGGAGCTCGCCCACCTGGCGGTGCTGCCGTCGGTACCACGCGCGCCCCACGCTGAGGCCGACGCCCCCGGCGGCCATGCCGCCCGCGCTGGCGGCCGCGAGGACCATCGGCTCGCCGGTAGCCAGCGTGATCACGGTCCCACCGGCCCATGCGATCCCAGCGGGTACCGCGGCGCTGGCGGCCACGACCGAGCGGAGGTTGGCGAGGTCAGCCTCCACGCGCACGAGCGAGGCGCCTGGGCCACCACTCCCGACCGGCACCGCCGTCACCATGATGGCGTCCACCGACGAGAACTTGATCCGCCCCGTCAAGTCGACGACGCGCTGGATCGAGGCGGCGATGTCGGTGCGGCGGCGCCAAAGGGCCCGGGCGGTGTCTGCCCGGCGCAGCTCGAACAGCTGGCGCTGCAGGGCGTGGCCGGCGCGGTCCAGCGCCTGCTCGGGCGCCAGCCCCAGCACGCGCT
>JALYMX010000521.1 GCA_030773495.1 Actinomycetota bacterium
CTCGACGGCAGGGGGCGGGCGTGCAAGAACGGCGCCGACAGGCACCACAGTGGGTCGGGGACCACCAACCGCTGCCCGCGTCGGCCCGCATGGTCGAACGTGGCCGACCGCCAGTCGAGGAGGGCCAGCCCGGCGAGCAGATCTGCGATCCGTCGCTCGTCGACTTGGCCTGCCAGATACGCGGCGACGTCCGCTGCAGGGGCGGGAACGCAGAAGTCGAAGGCGACGCGCACGCCCGGGGTCTCGTCGACGTCGTCGCGACCGGCACGCTCGCCGCGCTGGCCGCCGGCGACGAGCCGGCGGACGAGAGCGTCCGCGAGGACGGTCTCGAGCGGGCGCTCGCCAAGACCGGGGACCGTCGGACCACCCGACCACACCAGTCCGGGCCGGTCGCCGGCCAGCTCGACGGGCCGAACGAGCAGCGCCAGGGCCGAGCAGCGGCGATGCGCGGTGTCACGATCCTTCGGGTCGTGCGAGAGCCGATCGCGGGAGGACGCCAGTGCCCTGGCGATGGCGTACTCGGGGGACCCGTCGTCGAGGAACCGGTCCCACGCGTCGGCGGCCAGGTGCTGCAAGACCCTCGTCCGCTCGACGGCCTTGCTGGACCGCGAGACCGCTCGCTCCAGCACGGCAGCGGCCACCACGACACGCTGGAGCCGTGCCCGGTCGCCGTGCACGGCGAACTCGAACTGGGCGCGGTCAAGAGCGCGCAGGGAGGACCTGGTGGCGGCGCTCACGTTCGTCACTCGGCGCGCGTCCTCGACCCAGTTGGTCAGCCCGCGCAGGAGGTCGACCCCCTCGCGCTCGCTGCGGCCGCCGTCGACGTGCAGGGTTCCCGCCGGCACGGCCAGCGACGACTGCCCGAGCCGCTCGGCGACGACGTACCGGTGGAACCGGGTGATCGAGCGATCGGCGCCGAGACTGGCGGCGGCAAGGGCGACGTCGAGCCCGCTGCGCGCCTGCTGTCGGCCCCACTGGATCCGTCCCTCGGCGAGCAAGTGGCGCAGCTCCGGAAGCGTCATCGGTCGTTGCCATTCCGGGAGCCACAGCTCGGCCTTGACGCGCTCGCCGTCCGCAGTGGAGGCATAGCCCACCCGGGTCGGAGCAACGGTGAACGGTACGGCTGCCGCTGCATCGTGCATCCGCCTGGCGGCGCCGGCAGCGAACAGCACGGCGCCCTCGAGGGCGAGCACCAGGTCCCAGGGGTTGACGATCTTCTCCCGCCCGGGCATGTTGACGCCGCCGGCGCCGCCGGGGTCGAACTGCCCGACGAGGGCCTCGCCCAGCGACGGGGACCCCTCGTCGAGCAGTGCCAGCCGCGCCCACGCTTCGACCTGCAGCGGCGATGGGGCGCCACGCCCGGTCCGCTCCCCCATCAGGAGCAGCACCTGTTCCACGAAGTTGGCGCTCAGATCCCCGCTCCCGAGATTCCCGCCTGACCCTCCGAGCAGCGCCGGGTAGACGGCGTCGTCGCTTCCGGTGAGGACGACGGCGGCGTCGATCCAACCCAGGCAGTCGTCGGGCAGGCTTCCTCGGCACAGCTCGACGAACCGAGCCTTGCTCCTGGAAGGGACGGTCTCGTTCACCACCAATCCGAGGTCTGCTGCCACTCGCCACACCTCGCGTGTCGCGGCCACCGCCTGCCGGTACCGCTCCAGCCGCGGCGACGTGGACCGCTCGAGGTCGGCGATCACCTTCTCGGAGCTTTGGCGCCGGTCCCTCCGGAACCCCCCACGGCTGTTCCAGGGAGACAGCAGCGGCGAGGGCTCGTACCTGCCGATCAGGAAGGCGACCGCCTCTTCGGCCTCCTCGATCCCGTGGAGGACGAGCCACCCGCCTGCCCACGACGCCTCCAAGCGGGCGTCCAACTGCTCCGACAGGACGCGGAACACGCCGAGCGCCTTGAGGTAGGACAGGAGGGGCTGCGTGCGGCACCCGGCCAGCGCAGCGCGGTTCACCGGGGCACCTGCTGGGGTGCGGCCTCGTGATGGCTGGCCCGCCAGTCGGCCAAGCGGACCACCGCCTCCAGGAAGGCGAGGCGGAACGGGCCGAGGTCCGGCCGGTCGCGCAGCTCCAACGCCCGCGCCGCCCATGAACGGGTGGCGTCCCCCCCGAACCCGAGGCCGTCGAACCTGATGCGATGCGACGGAACCTCGCCGAACGGGGTGGCGACGGCGGGGACGTCCGAGCCTTCCTCCACGCCGAGGACCACCTGCGGCGGCTCCTCGGGTGCTCGCCGGACGCCGAGGCGGACGCGGCCGTGGTGCGCCGCCACCAGGTAGCGGACCAGGTCGGGCTCGCCCTCCTCCGCGAGCAGGACCTCACCCTCCGTCATCAGCATCATCAGCGACACCAGCTCGTGGCGGAAGTGGGCGCGGGCGAACCGCAGACGACCGCGGCCACCGGTCTTCGCCCACGGGCCGGCGCCCGGCGGCTCAGCACCGTCGGCGTTCGCTCGCCGGGCCGCCTCCTGCCACACGGGGTGCACCTTGCCGATGTCGTGCAAGGCTCCCGCCCGCTCGGCGGCACGACCGACGGCCTCCGGCAGATCCGGGCCCAGCGCGTCGACCAGAGCGCGCACCTCGACCTGCACATCCTGGAGGTGGCTTTCGAGGTCGACCCACCGGCCGAGCTCGGCGGCCGGCTCGGCCGCAACCGTGTCGTCGCAGGCGTCGAGGCCGCGACCACCCTCGACGCCTGGAAGCGGTGGCACGTGCCCGCGGGACGCCGGGCTCCAACCCAGAGCGGCGTCGTAGCCACCGGCGTCCGCCTTGAGAACGACCACGAGGCCAGGTCTCACCTCCTCGCGGCGGCACCGGACCCACCGCTGCTCAATGCCGCCCGGTTGGCGCCGTGCGGCGAGGTGATCAAGCCGCCAGACGCCGCGGTCCGACTTGGCGAGCCTGGCGATGTCGCCGATGGGCGCGGGGCACAACTCGTCCCGCCCCGGCGGGTCCCCAATCGAGACGTCGCCGTCGCGCCAGGCGACGAACACGTCGCGCTCGTCGCCGTCCCTGATGAACCGGCTGACGTCGAGCTCGTTCCCGCTGAGGTCGGGTGCCGTGTCGAACAGCTCCAAGAGGTCGCGGCGCCGCAGGACCGGCCGCACCCTCCGCGCCGGCGGCGGGCCGGCGGCCACCATGTCAACGGGCGAAACGGATGAGCCTTCGAGGCTCTCCAGCGCGTGGGCGGCGGCGGCCAGGTCCTGCTCGGCGTAGGGGCCGGCGGCGGGGGCCGGCGTCCACCACAGCTCCGCGTCGTCGATCTGTCCCGCACGGTTGCACCGTCCCGCCCGCTGCACAACCGAGCTCCAGGGCGCAGCTTCGGTGATGAGCACGGCGGCATCGAGATCGACCCCTGCTTCGAGCACCTGCGTCGCGACCACGACGCGCCCACCCGACGAGGGCGGGGCGAGCACCCGCCTCATCGCCTCCGCCCGCTCGGGCGGCCGGAAGCGGCGGTGGACGAGGGCCAGCTCGACGGCGTCGCCCGCCAGCCGCCTGAGGTGTTCGAAAACGGCCTGCGCACGCTGGACCGTGTTGACGACCACCAGGGTCAACGAGCGCGGTCCGCTGGGATGACGCTCGAGGGCGTGAGCGGCCAGGTCGGCCTCGTGGCTCTGTCCGGTCTGCACCCGCGCCACACGCTTCGAGGCGTGGAACCGGCGACGGAGCGCATCGGGGACCGGCTCGAGGGCGCCGGCGTCGACCACCGATGCGATCGACCGGTTGTCCACCGTGGCGAGCAGCCCCTCGTCCACGGTGGCCGACATCCACATCGAGGACGCGGGGAGCGCGGTGCCGAGGTGCTTGCGGAACGCCTGGAGCTGTCGGGTGGTGACCGTGGCGACCTCCATGAGTTGGAGCTCGTCGAGGACCCACTGGACGCCGCTGTTGAACAACCCGAACGAGATCGGCCAGTTCCAGCGGCTGTCGGCGTACCCCCGGTTCAGGGCGCGCGACAGGAGCATGTCGACCGTGCCGACGAAGACGGCGTCACTGGTGGGGGCCATCCTCCAGTCACGGTCATCCCATCCCTCCCCACCCATCACGGAATGGACGGCAACCTCGCCGCCCAGCCCGACACCCTCGACCGCCGCCGAGATGCGCTCCCTTGTCTGCTCGACGAGGCCCCGCGTGGGGAGGGCGTAGACCAGCCAGTGCGGCGTGTGGCGCCGGACGCCGACGTCGGGGTGGTACCGGCGACGCCACAGCCACCCGAGGGCCGCGGCCTCGGTCTTCCCGGAGCCGGTGGGCGCCCGCAGCAACTCCGGAAGCCCCTCCTCTGCAAGCACCCGCTGGTGTGGGTAAGGGTCGAACCCCGTCGCCTGCCGGTAGAACGTCCCGAGGTCCATGCGACACACCTCCTACGGAGAACCGTACGGGTGGCGTGTGACAATGCCGCGGCTCGCCGCGGCTACGCACCATGTTCTTCCCCAGCCCGGGCCCTGGGGCGGCGGGGGCCAGTCAGTCGAGGACCGTCAGGATCTCCGGGCCGTCGTCGAGGATGGCGATGGTGTGCTCGGCGTGGGCCGACAGGCTCCCGTCGGCGGTGACCACGCTCCACCCGTCGTCGAGCACCCGGGTGCCCGGGGCGCCCATGTTCACCATCGGCTCGACGGCGAACACCATGCCCACCCGCAGCTTGGGCCCCTTGCCTGGCGGCCCGTAGTTGGGGACCTGAGGCTCCTCGTGCATGGCGGTGCCGATGCCGT
>JALYMX010000522.1 GCA_030773495.1 Actinomycetota bacterium
GTCCAGGCCCGGGCCGGCTCGTCGCGCGAGGTCGGGCCGGTGCGGGCCTCGGCAGAGCTACGGGAAGGCATGGCGGCGGCGGCCACGGTGGCGGACGCCCGCGCCGAGCGGTCGTCGTCGTCCACCACGTCGACCACCACCACGGTGATGTTGTCGGCGCCGCCACCGGCGCGCGCCTGCTCCACGAGCTGGCGGGCCGCCGCCTCCGGGTCGGCCTCCCGGCGCATCACGGAGGCGATGCCCTCTTCGTCGACCTCGTTGTAGAGCCCGTCGCTGGCCAGCACCAGCCGGTCTCCCTTGTAGGGCGTGACGCGGAAGCAGTCGACCTCGACCTCGTCGTCCACGCCGAGCACGCGCGTGAGCACGTTGCGCTGCGGGTGGCGGGCCGCCTCGGCGGGGGTGAGCCGCCCGGCCCGGAGCAGCTCCTCGGGAACGCTGTGGTCATCGGTGAGCTGGTCGAGCACACCGTCGCGGAACAGGTAGACGCGCGAGTCACCCACGTTGACCACGGCCAGCACGTCCTCGCTCCGGTCCTCCACCAACGCCATCGCCGTCATGGTGGTGCCCATCCCCCGCAGGTCGGGGCGCTCCTGGGCTTTGTCCCACACGGCGCGGTTGGCGTTGCGGACGCCGTCGGCCAGTCCGTTGGCCGTCGGGTCGGCGCCGAAGGTGGCCTTGAGGGCGGCCACCGCCGTGCGGGAGGCGATCTCGCCCCCGGCCGCCCCGCCCATCCCGTCGGCCACCGCGAACAGCGTCTCGTCGGCGAGGTAGTCGTCTTGGTTGTTGGGGCGGACGAGGCCGACGTCGGTGGCCGCTCCGCAGCGCAGCGACGTCATCTGGTCACCTCGAGCACCGTACGCCCCACTTGGACCCGGTCGCCCCGGCGGAGGGCGATTGGGGCGGTCACCGGCTTGGCGTTGACGTACGTGCCGTTGGTGGACCCGAGGTCCTCGAGCCACAGGCGCCCGTCGCGGCGGAAGACGCGGGCGTGGAGCTGCGAGGCGTAGCTGTCGTCGGTGAGCGCCACCTGGCACCCGTTGGCCCGCCCCACGGTGAGCTCCTCTCCCACGTCGTACACCGCGCCCCGCCGATCGGCCGGCTCGACCACCTTGAGCCGGGCTTTGTCGGGCGCCGGCGAGCGCGACGGCGCCGGCGAGGGGGCGGCGGTCGAGGGCGCCGAGCCCGTCACCTCCGCCCACACCGCCCAGAGCACGCGGAGGAAGAACAACCAAAGCAGGGCGAGGAAGCAGAACTTGAGGACGACGAGCAGCGACTCCGGCACGTGAGGCGAACGCTAGGACGCTTCGAAGCGCAGCGTCGTGGACCCGACCCTGATCTCGTCGCCGTCGAGCAGCCGTCGCTCCCGGACCCCCACCCCATTGACCTTGGTGCCGTTGGTCGAGCCCAGGTCCCGCACGTAGATGTCGGCGTCCCGGCGCATCACCTCGGCGTGGCGCCGGCTCACGCTGTCGTCGGAGAGGACCACGTCGCAGTCGGCCAAGCGGCCGATGACGAGCGGGGCGTCGCCCACCTTCACGCGTGCGCCGTCGGGCAGCACGAGGGACCCGACGGGGCCGCCGCCGGCCGCCTCCCGGACGGCGCCCGACACGAGGAACATGCCCGGCGTGAGCGACTCGTCGGCCTCCAGCGCCACCTCGACGGGCCCCACGAAGACGTACCCCTCGCTGCGGGCGTGCTCGCGGCCGGCGTCCGCCAGCTCGCGCACGAGGGCGTCGGAGAACGACGCGAACCGCTCGAGGTCGGCCGGCGCCAGGGCGAACACGAAGGCGTTGGGGACGATCATCCCCCGGACCCCGACGGTGCGCTGGGCGTCCATCTCGCGGGTGAGCCGCCGACCCAGCTCCACGGGCTGCAGCCCACCACGGAACGCCTTGGCGAACACGCCCTCGACGAGGCGCTCGAGCCGGCGCTCGAACTGCTGCAGTCCCATGATCGGCCGGAGCTTACCCACGCCGGCCTCGCCTCAGCCCTCCGGCGGCGGGTGCGCCATGGGCTACCTTGTGCGTCTGCCCTCGGGCGAGTGGCGGAATTGGCAGACGCGCAGGATTCAGGTTCCTGTGTCCGAAAGGACGTGGGGGTTCAAGTCCCCCCTCGCCCACC
>JALYMX010000523.1 GCA_030773495.1 Actinomycetota bacterium
TGCCGGTGCGGGGGCGGGGGCGGGGGCGGCAGGGAGCGTGGGGACGGTGAGCGGCGGCAGGACGACCGCCGTGTCTGTCCCGGGCAGCGGCACCTCGGGTTCGACGGGCAGGGTCACCGGCGGGACCGTGACCAGGGGGGGCAGGGTCGTCGAGGGGACGGTGAGCGGCGGCAGCTGCTGGGCCGAGGCCCCGGCCACGAGGGCCGACGGCCCCACGGCGGCGAGGGCGGCCAGCCCGAGGGCGGTCGCGCCGCGTCGCCACCTCGCTCTCGCCCCGCCAACGGTCACCCTCGCCTCCCTCTCGGACCTCCCGAGTTGTGTCGGCATCCCGGATGGGTGCTGGAGCGGCCCGCTGAGAGATGATCAAAGGGGACTAGACAGCGGCGCCTGGCACGGACGGCGAAAGACGGTGAGGCGATGAGCGAGCAGCAAGGACGACCGGAAGCTGCGGGACACGGCGCCGGCGCGCCCGGGCTCACCCGCCTCGTGCACCGGGTCACCGCCGTCGAAACGGGCGAGCGCACGACCTACCGGGAGGGGACGCTCACCGTCTCGCCGGCCGACGCCCGGGCCGCCTTCGCCGACGCCGCCCTGGCCGACGTGCGGGCCTCGTGGGCGTCGCCGGGGGACCCGGTGCGCATCGTGAAGGTCCTCGACGCCGTGGAGCCCCGCACCAAGGGCGGCGGCGGCGGGGGGATCTTCCCCGGGTTCGTCGGGCCCCCCCGCCCCCAGGGCCGGGGTCGTACCCACGTGCTGCGGGGGGCCGCCGTGGTCACCGCCGGCTACCTCCCACGGGCGCAGGAGGCCATGGTCGACATGTCGGGGCCGGCCGCCCCGCTGTCACCGCTCGGGTCCACCCACAACCTGGTTGTCGAGTTCACCCCCACCGACGGCGCCCCGTGGGAGGCGGTGTACGAGGCGCTGCGCCGCGGCTCGCTCGTCCTCGCCGCCCGCCTGGCCGAGGCGGCGGTCGACGCCGATGCCGACGAGGTCGAGGAGCTGCCCGGCCTCCCGGGCGCCGGCGCCGGCCGTGGCGACGGCGGGCTGCCGCGGGTGGCGGCCATCACCAACCTGCAGACCCAGGGCCGGTTCAAGGAGGTGTTCGCCTACGGGCACAGCGTGCCGGCCACCGCCCTGCCCACCCTGATCGACCCCAACGACTTCGACGACGGCGCCGTGGTGAGCGGCCAGCTGGGGCATCCGAGCCTGAAGAACCCCACCTGGGTGTTCCAGAACCATCCGATCGTCGCCGCCCTCCGCGCCCGCCACGGGGTCGACCTGGTGTGCGCCGGCGTGGTGCTCTCCCCCGAGCCCGTCGACGTGGCCGGCAAGGAGCTGGTGAGCGCTCACGCCGCCCGCCTCTGCCAGGCGGCGGGGTTCGACGCGGTGATCGTCACCAAGGAGGGCGGGGGCAACGCCGACGCCGACATGGCCCTCAAGATGGACGCCCTGGAGGAGCTGGGCATCGCCACGGTGGCCCTCTACGCCGAGATGGCCGGGCCGGCCGGCACCGCCCCGTCCATCGTGGTGCCGCCGACCAGGGCCACGGCCATGGTGAGCACCGGGAACTACGACGAGCGCCTGGTGCTGCCGGCGGTGGAGGTGGCGCTCGGGGGCGACACACTGGACGTCGCCGGCGCGCCGGCCGTCGCCGAGCTCGACGTCCCCACCGCCGTCGTCTACTGCTCGCTCAGCCCCCTCGGCTGGGGACGACTGACCTGCAAGGAGGCCGCATGACGCGCCGGGAGGAAACGTGAGCGTCCGCCTCGTCCACTACATCAACCAGTTCTTCGCCGGACAGGGCGGGGAGGACGCCGCCACGGCGCGGCCCGCCTCCCAGGGCGGCCCGCTCGGCCCCGGCCGTAAGCTCCAGCAGCTGCTGGGGGACGACGCCGAGGTGGTGGCCACCGTGTGGTGCGGCGACGACCACGCCGGCGGGCCGGAGGTCATCGACGAGATCATCGCCCTCGTCCGGGCCGCCCGGCCCGACGTGGTGGTCACCGGGCCCGCCTTCACCAGCGGCCGGTACGGGCTGGCCTGCGCCCGGGTGGCGGCCGCCGTCGCCGCCGACGGCCTCCCCGTCGTAGCGGCCATGCACCCCGACAACCCCGGGGTCGACGAGGCGGGAGTGGCGCCGGTGGTCGCCACCGCCGACACCGCCCGGCGCATGGGGCCGTCGCTCGAGACCCTGGCCGCCGCCGTGCGCAAGGTGGCGGCTGGTGAGGCCCTCACCGCCGACGACGGGCGGGTGGGTCGGATCCCCCGGCGCAACGTGACCGTCGAGGCGACCAGCGCCGAACGGGCCGTCGCCCTGGCGCTGGCCCGCCTGGGTGGCGACCGCGAGGCCACCGAGGTGCCGCTGCCCCGCTTCGACCAGGTCACGCCGGCCGCCCCCGTCGACGACGTGTCCCAGGCGGTGGTGGCGCTGGTCACCGAGGGCGCCCTGGTCCCCGACGCCAACCCCGACAGCCTCGAGTCGGCGCGGGCCACCCGCTGGGTGCGCTACCCCCTCGACGGCCGCGACGTCCTCCCGGCCGGCGAGTTCCGCTCGGTGCACGGTGGGTTCTCCACGGTGTGGGCCAACGAGGACCCCCACCGCATCGTCCCGCTCGACGTGGCGCGCGAGCTGGAGGCCGAGGGCGTCATCGGGAAGCTGCACGGCGAGTGCCTGGTGACGGCCGGCAACGGGACCTCGGTGGGCAACGCCCGGCGCTTCGGCGTGGAGTGGGCGGCCGACCTGCGCCGGCAGGGCGTGCAGGCCGCCCTGCTCACGGCCACGTGAGGGACCGGGACGCGTTGCGGGTCAACGCTTGCGAAGGAGCTGGAGCGGGCCGGGATCCCTACGGCCGTGCTGTGCAACCTCACCTCGATCGCCGAGCGGGTGGGAGCGCCCCGCGTCGTGCCCACCCGCGGCATCCCCTACCCCACGGGCGACCCCTCGCTCGACGCCGCGGCGGAGCGGGCGTGGCGGCGGCGACTGGTGGAGCGGGGCCTCGAGGCGGTGGCCACCGCCGTGCATGCCCCTACGGTGTTCCCGGTGGAACCCCAGGAGGGAGCGGGCGATGAGTGAGCGAAGGGCGGTGGTCTCGGCGGCCACCCAGGTGCTGGCCCACGTGCCCGGGCTGGCTCGTCACGGCTCGAAGCCCACCAGGGAGCTGTCCAGGAACCCCGAGACGGAGGCCGCCTTCCTCGGCGCGCTGCGGTCCTACGACGACGCCGTCGCCTACGCCCCCCACCAGGCGTACATCGGCGCCGTCCACCCCAGGCAGCTGCCGCCCCGTCCGTGGGTGGGCGCGACGCCGGCCGGCGAGGCCGCGTCGCGCTTCGGCCGGCGGGGCGAGGTCATGCCCGACGTGGAGTTCCTCGGGCTCATGGCCGTGGTGGACCGCTTCGACCTGGTCACCCTGGCCCCCGACGTGGCCGACGAGGCGGCGGCCGCCCTGGCCCGCCACCCGCTGGCCAAGCACTTCGACCTCGACCGCGTCGACCGGGCCCGGGGCGACGCGGAGGCGGTGGCCGCCCGCCCCGGGAGCCACGCGCTCTACCTCGGGGCGTCCCGCCTGGCCGGCGCCATCCCCTGCGCCCACGAGGAGGACGAGGCCCTCAGCGCCACCGTGCTCATGGACAACCTGGCGTCCAAGGCCACGTCCACCCTGGCCCTGCTGCACCTGCTCGAGTCCGAGGGGATCGACCCGTCCTCGGTCGACTACGTGATCGGGTGCGGCGAGGAGGCGGTGGGCGACCGCTACCAGCGGGGGGGCGGCAACATGGCCAAGGCGGTGGCCGAGGTCACCGGCCTCACCGAGGCCTCGGGCATGGACGTGAAGAACTTCTGCGCGGCGCCCGCCCCCGCCCTGGTCACCGCCGCCGCCCTGGTGACGGCCGGCGTGTACGACCGGGTGGCGCTCATCGCCGGCGGCTCCCTGGCCAAGCTGGGCATGAAGTTCCAGGGCCACCTGAAGCACGGCCTGCCCGTGCTGGAGGACGTGCTCGGGGGCGCCGCCGCCGTGGTGCAGGCCGACGACGGCGCCTCGCCCCGGGTCCGCCTCGACGTGGTGGGCCGGCACCGGGTGGCGGCCGGCGGCTCGAACCCGGCGATCATGGAGGCGCTGGCCGTCGAGCCACTGCGCCGCCGCGGCATCCCCATGACGGCGGTGGACGACTACGCCACGGAGCTGCACAACCCCGAGATCACCGAGCCGCAGGGCTCGGGCGACGTGGCCACCCGGAACTACAAGACCATCGCCGCCGTGGCCGCCCAGAAGGGCGAGATCGAGCGGGGCGACATCCCGAGCTTCGCCGCCGAGCGGGGGATGCCGGGGTTCGCGCCCACCCAGGGGCACCTGGCCTCGTCGCTGTGCTACCTGCCCCACGCCGTCGACCGCCTCACCGCCGGCGACGCCGAGCGGGTGCTGCTGCTGGCCAAGGGGAGCCTGTTCCTGGGACGGATGTCGCAGCTGTCCGACGGGATGAGCGTGCTGTTGGAGCGAAACGGGGAGGGAAGCTGACATGGCAGGAGCTATCGCAGAGGCGACCAAGGAGACCTTCCGCGACCTGGTGGCCGACGGCACCACGCTGGTCGACGTGTGGGGCACGGACTGCCAGCCGTGCATGGCCCTCATGCCGTTCGTGGAGCGGCTGGCCGGCGAGCGCGACGACCTGCGGGTGGTCAAGCTCGAGGCCCCCAAGGCCCGGCGCCTGTGCATCGAGCTGCGGGTGATGGGCCTGCCCGCCTTCCTGCTGTTCCAAGACGGCCAGGAGGTGGGCCGCATCAACGGCGCCGACCTCAACGAGTCGAAGATCAGGACGTGGTTGGACGAGACGCTGAACGCCGGCGTCGGGAAGGAGTGAGGGTGGCAGTGTTGGAGGGAAAGAAGGTGGTCGCCCTGGGCGAACGTGACGGGGTCTCCGGCCCCGCCATCGCCGCCTGCGTCGAGGCGGCCGGCGCCCAGGTGGTGTTCACCGCCACGGAGTGCTTCGTCTGAACGGCGTCCGGTGCCATGGACCTGCAGAGCCAGGAGGCCATCCTCCGGCTGGCGGAGACCCACGGCCGTGACCGCGTCGTCGTGATCCTCGGTGCCCCCGACCCGGAGGCGGCGGAGATCTCGGCGGAGACGGTACGGCTCGGCGATCCGGCATATGCAGGCGCCCTGGCCGGGGTCCAGTTGGGCCTCGACGTGTACCACGTGCTCGACGACGACGTCCGCAAGGCGGTCCCGCCCGAGGTGTGGGACGAGCAGATCGGGGTGATGGCCGACATCCTCGACGCCGACGCCCTCAATGCCGCGGTCGCCGGCATCCGGGAGCGGGCGCTCGACGACGCCTGAGAACCCCGCCCCTCGCTTCTCTGCAGCCTCACGCCGCTCAGCGGGCGTGGGGCTGCACAGAACGGCGGAGTCAGGCCACGCGGTGGCCGGACGAGGTGTCGAAGCGGAGATGGGCGACGAGCTCGTCGGCCTCGACGGCCTGACGGAGTCGGGGGACCACGACGGCGTCGAAGTGATCCCGCACCTCCTCGACACGGGCGCCGTCAGCGACGGTGACATCGACGTGGAGGGCGAAGGGCTCGGCCTCGGGGCCGAGGCGTCCGCCGGCGGCGACGACCTCCGGGTGGCGCTCGACGTCGGCGGTGACGGCATCGAGGATGGCGCCCACCCGCACCCGGGTGGCCGGCTCGTCGGGGTCGGGAGCGGGCAGCTCGGCTTCCGCCAACGTGGGCGCCGTCCGCAGCTGGGCCCGCAGCCAGCGCCAGGCGAGGTAGGCGACGACCAGGGCGACGGCGGCGGCCACGGTGGGGGGCACCCAGCCGGCGTCGCCCGCCCTGCGTCGCATCTCCGCACCGACGACCGCCTCGCTCCTCGCGTCCTCGCCCAGCCACCCGAAGCCGCGGGCGAGGCCGAAGGCCCCGGCGCCCAGGAGGACGGTGCCCAGGAGCGCGAGGACGCCGCGGTTCACCCGGTCTTCGCTCCTCATCGGCCATCACGAGCGGAGACGCTCACCTCGATCCCCAGCCTCTCGGCCACGCCGAGCTCACCCAGCCTCCCCGCCACCGCCTCGCGCACCTTGCTCTCCTGGTCGCCGGGCACCCGCCGGCTGCTCTGCGCCCTCACCCGTACGGCGCGCCGCGCCGCCCGCACCTCGACCCCGGCGACGCCGTCCACCGCCATCACCGCCCGGTCGACCGAGCGTTCGACGCTGCGCCGGCCCACCTCGGCGGGAGCGCCACCGGGGCGATGGGCCAGGGGCAGGTCGCGGGGCGGGCGCGGGGCGACCTGGGCGACGACGAGCACCAGGCCGACCACGGCCAGCCCGGCCGAGACCCCGCGCGCCAGCGCCGAGTCCCAGGTGGTGCGCTGCGCCTCCCGGTACCACTCGTCGTAGGGGACGAGCCAGGGACGGGTGGCGAAGACGGCGGCGACGACCTCGGCCACGACGAGCAAGGCGGCGAGCAACAAGGCGAGGGCGAACGCGGCGGCGAGGACGCGGTTGGCGACCCGCACCGCTCACTCCACCCGCCGGCCGCCGGCGCAGCCGACCAGCCCGTCCACCCGCAGCTTCACGTCCTCGACGACCAGCCCCGTCATCTCCTGCACGCGGTCGCGCACGTGCCGGCGCACCCGGGCGCTCACCTCCCGGAGAGGCTCCGGGTAGCGGACGGTGATGGCGAGGTCGACCGAGGCACGCGTGCCGCCCACCTCGGCGCCGGCACGGGTGAGGGGACGCCCGGAGGTGCGGGCGACGAGGCGGTCGAGCCCGGATCTGGTGGCCGCCGTCACGCCGGGGACCTCGGCCGCCGCCCGCGTGGCGATGCGCTCCACGACCGAGGGGGCGATCACCGTCTGGCCGCGGGGCGTGACCAGGCGCTCGGGCCGGCTCACGGCCCGCTCCGTCCCCTGCCGCCCAGGTACTGGTTGAGGTCCACCTCCCCCTCCACCACCTTCATCACGACGTAGCCGAGTGCCCCGAAGAAGGCGACGACGAGCATCTCGGCGAAGCCGGCGAACACCACGACGATGCCGAGGACGAGCCCGACGAACAGCCCGACCACCGTGGGCGCCATGGTCCCTCCTTTCCTGGTTTCGGGTGCAGATCTAGACGACGCGCCGCGGCCGGCGCCGAGCCGACCACCAGCCGGTGATGCGGTCGAGACCGCGAGGTCGACGCACGAAGACCACGTGGGGGGGCGCCGCAGATCCGGCGCGGAGCGCGCGGTAGGCGCGCTGCCCGGCGAGGAAGCGGTCGGGGTCCCCGCCGGCGTCGGGGTGGTGCCGGCGGACGAAGGCCCGGTAGGCGGCGCGGACCTCGGCCGGCGACGCCCCGCGGCGCACGCCGAGGACGTCGTGCTCGCTCACCCGCCCGGCGCCTGCTCGGGCACCTCGAGGTCGTCCACGTGGATGTCGACGGCGCGGTTGCCGACCAGCGGGGCGACGGCCGCCCGCACATCGGACTCGAGGTCCGGCACGGCCACGCCCCACCGCGTGACCAGGTGCAGCTCCACCCGGTTGTCGCGCACTCGCACGCCGCTCACCTTGCGACCCGGAAGGTACGTGGCGACTTCGCCCAGCTCGCCGCCGGACAGGGACGCCACCGTCGGGCAGCGTTCCACGGCGGCCGACACCACGTCGACGTCGACCTGGCTCACGCCACGCGCGGCTGCTGCTCGGAATCCTGCCGGTCGTCCTCCGAACCGAGCCAGATGTCGTCGACGAAGATGTTGACCTCGGTGACCTCGAGCCCGGTCATCCCCTCGATCCTGTTGATCAGGTTCTGGCGCACGCCCTCGGTGACGTCCAGGATCGAGACGCCGTACTCACAGACCAGCTCGATGTCGATGGCCGCCTGACGCTCGCCCACCTCGACGCTGACCCCCTGGGTGATGCTCGGCTTGCCGCCACCGGGCTGGAACCGCTCCTTGATCTGCCCGAAGGCCCGGGCGGTCCCCTTTCCCATGTCGTGCACCCCGGCGACCTCCCGCGCCGCCAGCCCGGCGATCTTGGCCACCACGCCGTCGGCGATCTGGGTGCGCCCCTTGGCCGTCTGCAGGGGTCCGCTGTTCGATGGCGCCAGGCTCTGCGTCCTGTGGTCGGTGTCGGCCACGCGCTGCCTCCTCTCGTACGCCGGGCACGGCCACGCACCACGCCCGCGAGTGACCTGCCCGCTGCAAGATCCCCGGAAACCGTCTGTCCGCTCAGAACCGGCGGAAGCCGTCCCTACGCCGCCTCGCTGCCGCCCTGCTCGGCCCGGTGCTCGAGGAAGAAGGCGCCGAGCGTCGCCGCGAGGGACGCGAAGATCACCACGGAGTAGCCGCTCAACAGCAGCGCCACCGCCCGCCCGGGAAGCGTCGCCGGCTCGAACAGGAAATTGCCGCTGACGACGAGGTTGGCCGACCACCACAGGCTCTCGCCCAGTCGCTGACCGCCCCCTCGACCGCCTGCCTCGACGAGGAAGAGAAGCTGCGCGCCGGCGAACACGACGGCCGCCGTCGTCACGACGAGGAACGTCAGGCGCCCGGTCAGCAATGTCCGGGCCGTGCCGATGGTGCGGTACGACGACCCCACGACGCGGGCGGCGGGCAGCAGTCGCAGGGCGCGAAAGGCGCGCACGACGCGCAACGCCCGCAGGACGGGAAGGGCGAGGAAGAGCACCGACGGCCAGCGTCGACGGAGGAAGCGGAGCGGGTGGCCGGAGATCACCAGCTTGGCCAGGAACTCGAGGGCGAAGATGCCCCACAGCGCGTTGCCGACGATCTTCAGCTCGTCGCGCTGGGTGGGCGGCGCCACCAGCTCGTAGGCGACCAGCCCCGCCCACAGCAGCGCCAGCACCGCCATCGGTATGTCGAGGCGCCGCTCGACAAGGGCCGAGAGACGCTCCCTGCGGGTCGGCTCGTGGTCCGGCTCTACGTCGAGCGTCGGTGGCGTGGGCACGGCATCTCGCATGCCCCCATGCTTGCGTCCCTCAACGACGCCTGGCACGACGGCCAGCGGCGCTGATGGCGCCCTTCGCCGTCCGGCCCGCCGTCGCTACGCGCTTGCGGGCCGTGCGCCCGGCCCGGCCGGCCGTGCTCTTCGTGCGCTCGAGCGCCGCAGCAGCCCACGCGTACTCGGTTCCGAGCACCGCGAAGCCCATGGCGACGACCACGATGCCGGGGCCGGGCAGCACGAGCATGGCGACGCCCACCAGAACGAGGATGCTTCCCACGACGGAGACGGCAACGCGCTTGGAGTTCCGCCCGATGAAGCGGACCACCTCCACCGGGTTCGTCGCCACGCCGCCACTGTACGGTGCGCCGGCCTGGCCGTCACCGCGGCAAACGGTAGAAGCGGAACAGCTCGTGCTCCACGGGGAGGGCGTGCAGGTCGGCGAACCCCGCCGAACGGGCATAGCCCGCCAGCGTCTCCGGCCGCATGACGGTGCCGGTGGCCGCCGTGGGGTGGTGGGACATGGCGTCGGGGAGGCAGCACGTCAGCGAGTAGCCGTACAGCAGCCGCTCCACCTCGCCGGCGGGGGCGACGAAGCGCTCCTCGGTGCGCTCGTCCACCACGATCACGCTGCCCTCGCGGCCGGCCAGCCGGCGCATGGCGGCGAGGACGCCGACGGGGTCGGCGAGGTCGTGCACGCACTCGAAGGCGAACACGACGTCGTAGGGCTGCACCCCGGTGAGGGTGGCGGCGTCGGCCACGTGGAAGCGCACACGGTCGGCCACCCCCGCCTCGACCGCGTGGCGACGGGCCATCTCGATCGACGGCTCGTCGACGTCGAACCCGTCGACCGTGGCGTGCGGGTACGAGCGGGCGATGCCGATGGAGGACCACCCCGCCCCACAACCCACGTCGGCCACGCGCCCCCCGCCGAGGAGACGGTCGTGGACGTCGGGGACGGCGGGCAGGAGCTCCTGGCCCAGCTGGTGCAGGAACAGGGGCCGGTTGGCATCGGCCTGCGCCTCCCGGGCGTCGACGCCGAGCTCCTCCCAGCTCACGCCGCCACCGGTCCGGTAGGCGGTGAGGAGGGCGCCGAGATGCGTGCCGACGCCGGCCACCAAGCGGGCCACCGGGGTGAGGAAGGCCAGGCTGTCCTGATCGGTGAGCACCTCGGCCTGCGGCGCCGGGAGCCGGAACCGCCGCTCGGCGGGTGCGGCGTCGACCCGGTCGACGCTCAGGTACCCGCACACGGCCTGGTGCTCGAGCCACTCCCTGGCGTAGCGCTCGGCCGTGCCCGTTCGCTCGGCCAGCTCGGCCGAGGTCATCGGCCCGCCGTCGGCCAGCGCCCGGTACCAGCCCAGGCGGTCGCCGAGGTAGACGGCTTGGACCTCCTGGGCGCCGAGCACGGCGGCGAACAGGCGCCCGGCGAAGTCGTCCGTGGTGGCCTCGGTGGTGGTGGTCTCGTCGATCGGTGTCTCGGTCGTGGTCATGACGTCTCCTTTTCTTGCGTTGGCTGGTCGGTCAGCGGGCCCGGTCGCGGGCCCAAAGGGTGAAGCGGAGGACGGGCAGGAACCCGAGGCGCTCAGCCGGCGACCGGCTGTGGTCGCTGAACACGCCGGCCATCCACACGTCGGGGGCGGCGGCGATGCGGTGGACGGCATGGGCCAGCCAGTGGCCCCGCCGCCGGGCCGCCGGCAGGGTCACGCCGAGGGCGAAGCAGCCGACGCCGCTGTCGGTGAACAGCGTGCCGATGCTGACCGCCTCGCCATCCTCCCGGCCGACGGTGAACCGGAGCCGGGGGTCGTCGAGGGCACGGGGATCGGCCAGGGCGCCGGGCACGAAGGGCGACAGCTCGGGGAGCGGATAGCCCTCGATGGCCACCCGCTCCCACTCGGCCAGTCCGGTGGCGTCCGCCACCTCGACGAGGTCGACGGCGACCGGTGCCGGCGGCGGCACCAGCGCCGCCGGGGGCCGGATGAGCAGGGGAGGGTGGCCGACGAGGCGCCACCCGCGGGCGGTGAGGTCCGGGGTGGGCCAGGCGCTCCACAGGTGCGCTTCGCCGGTCCCCGACTGGAAGAAGCGCTCCACGTCGGCCACCACGTGGTGGAACGTGGCGGGGTCGGGCGGTTGCAGCAGCGTGGCCGAGTTGAACCACCCGCTCGGTCGCCCCGCGTCGGCGGCGGCGAAGGCGGGAGCCTTCGTGGCCCGGCCTCCGGCCGCCTTGGCGAACGTCGCAAAGAGGCCGGCCGAGCAGAACAGGTAGCGGCGCAGGATCGTGTCCCCGACCGGCGCATCCGGCTCCCAGCCGGTCGTCAGGCGCTCCTCAGCCGGCGCCGTCGCGGTCGCTGCCGGGGTGGCTGCCGGGGTGGTGCTCGTCGTCATGCCGTCAGTCTCCCGACGCCCGTCGCAGCGCCGTCGCAGCGCGGTCGAGGCGCGTCGCAGCCGGCGCCCTCGTACGCTCCTGGTGGTGCGTGTGCGCGTCCTGGGGGCGGTCGACATCGTCGACGACGCCGGCGCGACCATCGGCGTCGGCAGCCGCAACCAGCGCCTGGTGCTGGCCACGCTGGCCTGCCAGCCGGGTCGCACGGTGGCCGGCGCGCACCTCGTCGACTCGCTGTGGGACGAGGACCCGCCGCGCACGGCGACCCATTCGCTGCGCACCTACGTCTCCCGGCTCCGGCAGGTGCTGGGGGACCGGCTCGCCATCCGCCCGGGCGGCTACGCCCTCGACCTCCCCCCCGACGCCGTCGACGCCTCCCGGTTCGAGGCGCTGCTGGCCGAGGCACAGCGGTCCACGCCGCCGGCGGCCGCCGAGCCGCTCGGCGAGGCCCTCGAGCTGTGGCGGGGGCCGGCGTTCGGCGACCTGGGCGATGTGGACGCGCTGCGCGGCGCCGCCGTCCGGCTCGACGAGCTGCGCCTGGGCGCCCGCCAGGCACTGGCGGCGGCCATGACCGGCGCCGGCCGGGCCGTGGAGGCGGCCGCTCTCGCCGAGGAGCTGGTGGCCGAGGAACCCCTTGGCGAGGCCGCGTGGGCCACGCTGGTCGAGGCCCTGGCGGCGACGGGACGGGTGGCGGAGGCACTGCGGGCCTACCAGCGGGCGGCCGCCGCGCTGGCCGAGGCGGGGCTGGCGCCGTCGGAGGCACTGCGCCGGGCGGAAGCCGCCGCACTGGCCGGCGAGGCGACGCCGCTGGAGCCCCGTCGCCCGGCCGTGCCCGCCTCCTCCCTGGTGGGCCGGGAGCTGGACCTGGACCAGCTCGAGCGCCTCCTCGCCGCCGCCCGCATCGTCACCCTCAGCGGCCCGGGCGGGGTGGGCAAGACGCGCCTGGCCCTCGAGGTGGCCGCCCGGGTGGCCGGTCGCCATGAGCACGGGGCCCGGATGGTCGAGCTGGCCGCGGTCGAGGACCCCGGAGAGGTGGCCGGCGCCGTGGCCGCCGCCCTCGGGATCATGGTCGAGCGGGCGTCGCCGGCCGCCACGCTGGCCCGAGCGGGCGAGCTCGACGTGCTCGTCGTGCTCGACAACTGCGAGCACGTGATCGACGCGGCGGCCGGCGTGGCCGGCATCCTGGTCGCCGGCGGCGACCGCCTGCGGGTACTGGCCACCAGCCGCGAGCGCCTGGGCGTCGACGGTGAGCACACGTGGGCGGTCGCTCCCCTCCCGCTCACCGGCGCCCGGCCGGCCGCGCAGCAGCTGTTCCTCGAGCGGGCCGGTGCCGCTCGGGCGGGCCTCCGCGTTGACGACGACGGCGCCGCCGTCGACCGCATCGTGCGCCGGCTCGACGGCCTCCCCCTCGCCATCGAGATGGCGGCCGCCCTGGCCGCCACCCTGCCACTGGGCGAGCTGGCCGACCGACTCGACGGGGAGGTCGAGCTGCTCCGGTCGGCCCGCCGAAGCGGCGAGGCCCGGCACCGCACGCTGGCCGCCGTCGTCGAGTGGTCCGAGGCCCTGCTCGACGACGAGCAACGGGAGCTGTTCGCCGAGCTCTCGGTGTTCTCGGGCCCGGTGGAGCCCGACCACGTCGCCGCCGTCACCGGCCGCCCGTCGCCGCTGCGGGCCCTGTGCGACCTCGCCGACCGCTCACTGCTGGTCGTCGACACCACCAGGGAGCAGGCGCGATTCGGGATGCTGACGACGGTACGAACCCACGCGGCCCGGCGGCTGGCCAGCCGTGGCCGGGCGGAGACGCTGGCCCGCCGCCACGCCGAGCACGTGCTCGCCGTGGCCCACGGCGCCGACCGGGAGCTGCGCACCCCGAGGGAGGGTGAGGCCCACCGGCGCCTCGACGCCCTGACCGACGAGCTCCGGGCGGCCCACGGCTGGGCCCGGGGCCGCGACGTCGCCATCGCCCAGGAGCTCTCCGGCGCGCTCCACCTGTTCGCACAGTCGCGCCTGCGCGACGAGCCCCTCGCCTGGGCCGCCACCCTCGAGGCGCAGCTGCCGGGGGACGTGGCGCCCTCGGCCATGGTGCTGGCGTCGGCCGCCCAGCGGGCCGTCAACGCCGGCGACCTGGGCCGGGCCCACACGCTGGCCGAGCGCGGCGTCGCCGTCGCCCGCACCGTCCGGGAGCGCTGGTTCCCACTCGAGGTGCTGGCCGACGTCCACCTCTACCGAGGCGAGCTGGACGCCACGCTCCACGTCGCCGGCCTCATGCTCGCCGAGGCCGGCGACATCGGCGATCCCCACGCCGAGGTCGCCGCCCGGCTCAACATCGCCCTCGCCGAGGCCTACGCCGGCCGCGTGGACCGGGCCGAGGAGGCATTGGCCCACCCGGGCGCCGGCCCGCCGCTCGCTCCCTCCGACGAGGGCTGGCTGGCGTACGGCGAGGGCGAGGTGGTGCTCGATCGTGACCCCGAGCGGGCCCTGGGCGCCCTCGAGCGAGCCGTGGTGCTGGCCGACGCCGTGGGCAACCGGTACCTGGGGGGCGTCGCCCGGGTCTCGGCCTGCTCCCTGCGTGCTCGTGCCGGCGACCTCGACGAGGCCGTCGTCGCCTTCGCGTCGAGCATCGAGCACTGGCGCCGCCAGCGCGCCGCCACGCACCAGCTCACCTCCCTGCGCAACCTGGTGGTGCTCCTCCAGCGCATGGGCGCGGCGGCGGAGACGGCCGAGCTCCTCGGCACCGTGGAGGGCGACGCCCTGGCCCCCACCTACGGAGACGAGGCGGCCCGGCTGGCCGGCGCCGGCGCGTGGGCCCGTTGCGTGTTGGGCGAGCACGAAGCGAGTCGCCGATCCGCCATAGGGGCGTCGAGGAGCATCGACGACGCGGCCCGCGTCGCCTTAGCGTGGCTCGGCACGCCGTCGTGAGCGTGCCGCCCCGCCGGCCGACGATGTGGGAGGAGCCCTTCCGCTTCTGGCCCGACCGCTTCCGATCCGGGCACGCAGGGGCCGAGCGCAGCCGGACGGCCAGCGGGTACACCCACCTCCCCTTCGGCGGTGGCCCGAGGGCGGGCATCGGCGAGCACCTGGCCATGGCGGAGCTGGTGGCCGCGGTGGCCGCCGTCGTGCGGAACTACCGCCTCCGATCGCTCGTCGAGGACCCGACCATCGGCCTGACAGCGCACGAGCGGAGCGGGCACGCGGCCGCCATGCTCGGCGTTCAGCCCAGGCCCGCCGGTGCGACCAGGGGACGAAGCAGCCATTGTTCCGCCCGGGCTTCTGGTTCGAGGAGCTCCCAGCGGGCGACGACGGCTGGGAGACGATGGGCCAGGTGGAGCCGGAAGGTGTCGTGGAGCTCGACGAGCGCTCGCCGCAGCAGGATGCCGTCGTAGGTGGGACTGCGCAGGCCGTGCCCCAGGTGGGCGCGCAGGGCGTACCAGCCGTAGATGGCGCCGGCGCCGTCGGCCTTCACCCGCTTGTAGGGGTCGGCGCTGTCCGCCCCCTTCGGGCTGGGCGCCACGCCGGCGGCAACCGCACAGGAGCGAAAGCCCGGATCGTTGTTCAGCCGGTCGAGGCGGCCCATCGGCACTTCGGCCGGTCCGAACGCCAGCAGGGCAAAGCGCTCCACCGCGGCCCACAGGAGCAGGTAGGCGCTGTGGAGCCGGTAGAAGAGACTCCAAGCGGCGCGGTCGTCGTGCTCCGCCGGGGCGAACGGCTCGGCCGCGTCGGAGATGGCGGCCCGTCGGACGGTGGCCAGCGCGAAGGAGAACGCCGGCTCCGAGACCGATGACCACTCGGGGTACGACTCGGTGGAGCTGCCTCGCCGAGGGCGGCGGCCGCGCAGGACGTTCACGGGCAGTGCCGGCCCGTCGACCACCGTGGCGTCCGTCGAGAGCCACCGGTGCTCGTGACGAGAGGCGAAGGCGCTCACCGCCGCGTAGCCCTGCTCCTCCCGTCCGGGCAGCCAGGTCAGGATGGCCCCCGTCACGCTGCCCTCGGCGTCGACGTCGAGCAGCGGCAAGCCGTCCCGGTAGCGCAGAGCCCCCGACACGGTTGCCGGGCGCGCCTCGGCGACCAACCCGTCGAGGCGGTCCTGGTGCGCCGGCTCGCCCGGCTTGAGCAGCGCATCGACGAACAGCGGCAGATCGAGCCTGGGCGGCAGGTCGAGCGACGCATCCTGGCCGACGTCGGTCATCCCCCTGATTGTCCCTCAGCTGCCTCGCCCAGAGGGTGCGTGACCCGTCGACGGGGGCGCGTCGACCCAGCGACGGGCCCGGGCCGTGCGCCCGTCGCCGGACGTCGGGAGGGCCCCTCCCGAC
>JALYMX010000524.1 GCA_030773495.1 Actinomycetota bacterium
CATCCGGGGCGCCGGCCCGCCACGACCTGCGGTCGGTGGCCCGGGTGGTGCTGAGCGGGCGGGCCAGCGAGAGGGTGCGGGCCGGGCTGGCCGAGGCCTTCCCCGGGGCGGGCGTCGTGGAGATCGAGGAGCTGGTGGCCCACCGCCCGGACCCCGGGCACGCCGCGACCGACGCCGAGTGGGCGCCGGTGGCCGTCTCCCAGGAGGGGATGCTGTGGCACGAGCAGTTCACCCCGGGGAGCTTCAACCTGCCCTGCCTGGTGCGCCGGTACCAGGGCCCGCTCGACGTGGCCGCCCTCGAGTGGGCGCTGTCGGAGCTGGTGCGCCGCCACCAGCCGCTGCGCAGCACCTTCGAGCTGGCCGGCGGCGAGCCGCTCCAGGTCGTGGGCCGCTACGGCGGCCGCACCCTGGCGGCAGTCGATCTCTCCAACCTCCCACCGCCGGAGCGGGACGACCGGGTGGCGGCCATGCTGGCCGACGCCACCAGCCGCCCGTTCGACCTCGGCACCGCGCCGTTGTTCGAGCCTCGCCTCGTGCGCCTCGCCCACGACGACCACCTGCTCGTCGTCCGGCTGCACCACACGGTGTTTGACGACTGGTCGGTCGATGTGTTCCGCAGGGAGCTGTCGGCGCTGTACGGGTCGAAGGTGGACGGGTCGCCCTCGCCGCTCGCCGAGCCCGCCACCTCCTTCGCCGAGTTCTGCCGGCGCCAGCGGGCCCGGCTCGACGGCGAGGCGGGCGCGGAGCAGCGGTCGTGGTGGCGCCAGGAGCTGGCCGGCGCACCGCTGGCCGTGCAGCTGCCCGGCGACGGCCCCCCCGAGCCAGGCCAGCCGCTCCGCCTCGACCTGCCGCCGGCGCTCGCCTCGGCCCTCCGGGCGCTCGCCCCCCGGTTGCGGGCCACGCCCTACATGACGATGCTGGCGGCTTTCTCGGTGCTGGTCGCCCGCTCGACCGGGCAGGACGATCTGTTGATCGCCACGGTGGTCGCCCACCGCAACCGCACCGACATCGAGCCCCTCATCGGCTGCTTCACCAAGAAGGTCCCGGTGCGGCTCCGGCTCCACGGCGACCCGACCTTCCCCGAGCTGGTCGCTCGCACGCGCGCCTCGCTCCTCGGGGCCCTCGCCCACCAGGACCTGCCGTTCGACGCCGTGGTCCACGACGCCCTCGGTGCGGTGGCGGCCGAGCACGGGGTGGTCCCGCAGGTGGCCGTGGTGTTCCAGGGGGAGACGCCGCGCCAGGTGCGGCTGGCGCTGCCCGGGTTGACCGTCGCCCCCTTCGAGCTTCCCGCCGAGTCGCGCCGGGAACGCCACTTCAGCTCGCGCCCGGAGGAGGCGGCCGGCGGGGACGCCCCGTCGCCGCCGCCGTGGGGCGACGGCCTCTATCTCGGGACCTTCCTCATCCTGTCCCTGCTCGAGGCCGGCGAGGGCCTGGCGCTGATCGCCCGAGGCTCGTTCCACCGCCCGGCTGCGCTGCGCCTGCTGGAGGACCTCGAGGCCCTGCTGGCGGACATGGCCGCCTCGCCGGAGCGGAAGGTGTCGGAGCTGGGGGGGCGGCGGGACACGGGCGGTGCGAGCGGACATGGGACAGGTGACGACGTGGTGGAGCTGACGGGGTTCCGACCCCAGCGCTCCCGATTGGAAGGCGCGCTCGCCCGGTGCCCGGGCGTGGCCGAGGTGGCCGTCGCCGTCAGCCACGACGGCGGCGACCCCCGCCTGGTCGCCTACGTGGTGGCCGACGCCGAGCCGCCTCCCACGCTCGCCCAGCTCCGGCACGCCCTGTGGCGTCACCTTCCCGGTGCGCCGTGGCCGGCGGCCACGGTGGTGGTCGACGCCCTCCCCCGCCTGGCCGACGGCTGCCTCGACGTCGCCGCCCTGCCACCGCCTGCCGCGACCGAGGCTGGCCAGCCTTCCGACTCCAACCCGGAGGCGCTCCTCCTGGCCGCCATGTGGGCCGAGGTCGGCGGGCAGTGCGTCACGCCCGCCTCGAGCTACTGGCAGGACTTCTCGTTCCTCCGCGTCCTCGTGGAGGCGCGCGAGGCCGGGTTGGAGGTCACCGACGAGCAAGTGGCCCGCAACCGGACGCCGCAGACGCTGGGCGCCGACCTCGCCGTGTCGCGGGCCCACCGGGTGTCGCGGGGGGAGGAGTGAGGCGGAACGCGGGGACGCTTCTAGGTCCCGCGCTATTGCGCAAGCCGGACGAAGGGCTTACGGTGGCCGACGACGGCCGCGAGGCCTACTGGGGAAACCGCTATCGGGGGGTTGTGCAATGGAGGCTCTGACGTCCGATGAAGTCGCGCGCCGTTCGGGAGGTCGTCGCCGGTACCGGCGGCCCGCCGTCGTGGCCGGGCTGGTGGCGCTGTTGGTGCCCGTGCTCCACGCGGGTCCTGCGCCGGCCGTCGTCCCCGGCGCCAACGGGAGGATCGCCTGCGAGGGAGGCCGGGGAGATCCGCGCAACCCCGAGGTGTTCACCATCAACCCCGACGGATCCGGGGAGCGGGTGCTCACCGACCACCCCCTGCGCGACGGTGACCCGTCGTGGTCGCCGGACGGCACGAAGATCGCCTTCGAGAGCTCCCGCGACGGAGGCTCCGAGGTGTACGTCATGAACGCCGACGGCACCGGCGTCACCAGGCTGACGTTCAACGGCCCTGCCGAGGACCGGGGCACGAACTGGTCGCCCGACGGGACGCAGATCGTGTTCCACAGCGCCCGGTTTCCCGTGGTCGATCCGATTCCCGGCCACGGCCACAGCAGCCTCGAGATCTTCAAGATGAACGCCGACGGCAGCAACCAGACGCGGCTGACGGAGAACAAGTTCCAGGACTCGCTCCCCGTGTGGTCGCCCGACGGAACCAAGATCGCCTTCACCACCAACCGTGACAGCGACTTCGAGATCTACGTGATGAACGCCGACGGCAGCAACCCGACGAGGCTCACCTCCTCGCCGGGAGAGGACGCTCACCCCATGTGGTCGCCGGACGGGAGCAAGATCACCTTCCACAGCCGCCGTACCGGCACGCTCGACATCTTCGTGATGAACGCCGACGGCACCGGCGTCACTCAGGTGACCAACACATCGCAGACGCACGAGTTCTTCCCGGTGTGGTCGCCCGACGGCACCATGCTCTCGTTCACCGGCAACACCCTGGGCGCCGGCTTCGATGTCTACGTGATGAACGCCGACGGCACCAACATCACCCGCATCACCTTCAACGACGCCGACGTGTTCGATGGCAGGTGCGAGTGGGGCCGGCTCACGCCGGAGAACAAGGACGAGTGCAAGGACGAAGAGTGGCGCAGGTTCAACTCCGCCAACTTCGGGCGCTTCAAGAACCAGGGCGACTGCGTGAGCTTCGTCAACGAGGCCGAGCGGAATCGCCTCTAGTGCCACGGCGTTCCCGGTCGCTCCCCTGGTGAGGTGTCGCTAGGGGCCGAGCGCCAGCGGGTGGACACCGTCGCCGACCTGGTGGAGGCGGCGGTGGCCCGCTGGCCCCACGCCACCGCGGTGGTGGCGGGCGACCAGTCGCTCACCTACGCCGAGCTCGACCACCGGGCCAACCGCCTGGCCCACCATCTCCGGGCGCTCGGGGTGGGCCCCGACCAGTGCGTCGGGGTCTGCCTCGAGCGCTCGGTCGACCTGGCTGTCGGCCTGGTCGCCGTGCTCAAGGCGGGCGGGGCGTGCGTGCCCCTCGACCCGTCCTATCCGTACGAACGCCTGGCGTTCATGGTGGGGGACGCCGGCGTGGCCGCCGTGGTCACCCGCGCCGCCCTCGCCAGCCGCCTGCCGGCCACCGGGGCGCCGGTGGTCCTCGTCGACGCCGGCGCGACCTGGGCCGACCGACCCTGCGCCCCGGGGCCGCCCGACCGGTCCACGAGCTCGCAGCACCTGGCCTACGTCATCTACACCTCGGGGTCGACCGGCCGGCCGAAGGGCGTCATGCTCACCCATCGCGGCCTGGTCAACCACCACCGCGCCGCCGTCGATCTCTACGACCTGGCACCCGGCGACCGGGTGCTGCAGTTCTGCTCCATCAGCTTCGATGCCAGCATCGAGGAGATGCTCCCGACCTGGGCGGCGGGGGCGACCGTCGTGTTCCGCCCCGAGGACGCGCCCATCCTCGGGCGCGGGTGGCTGGAGTGGCTGCGCCGCCAGCGCATCACCGTGGTGAACCTGCCCACCGCCTACTGGCACGAGTGGGCCCGCGACGTCGACGCATTGGGCGAGCGCGTCCCCGAACACCTCCGCCTCGTCGTGGTCGGGGGCGAGAAGGCGCTGGGGGCGGCGTGCCGCACGTGGTGGCGGCTGACGGGGGGCCGGGCGCGGTGGGTCAACGCCTACGGACCGACGGAGACCACCTGCATGTCCACGGTGTACGAGGCACCCCCCGACGGCGGCGGCATCGGCGAGGACCGTGACCCTCCCATCGGCCGGCCGCTGCCCAACACCGTCGTGCGGGTGGTGGGCGAGGGCGGCGAGGAGGTGCCGGCCGGGGAGACGGGCGAGCTGCTCATCGGCGGCGCCGGGGTGGCGCGGGGCTACCTGCACCACCCCGAGCTCACCGCCGAGCGCTTCGTGGAGGTCGCCGGGATGGGCCGCGTGTACCGCACCGGCGACCTGGTCCGCCAGCTCCCGGGCGGCGACCTCGACTACGTGGGTCGCCGCGACGACCAGGTGAAGATCCGGGGGTTCCGCATCGAGTGCGGCGAGGTGGAGGCGGCGCTGGGCCGCCACCCGGGCGTGGACCAGACGGTGGTCGTGGCCCGCCAGGATCCCCCCGGCGACAAGCGGCTGGTCGCCTACGTGCTCCCCTCGGCCGGGTGGGTGCTCACCGCCGGCGAGCTGCGGCGGTTCCTCGCCGAGCGGCTCCCGGCCCACATGGTGCCCTCGGCGTTCGTGGTCGTCGGCTCCTTCCCGCTCACCGCCAACGGCAAGGTGGACCGCGCCGCCCTGCCCGCACCCGGTCCGGTCACCAACGGCAGCGGCGTGGCGCGCGTGGCGCCCCGGTCACCCACGGAGCAGCGGCTGGCCACCATCTGGGCGCGGGTGCTCGGCGTGGGCGTGGACGACGTGGCGGTCGAGGACGACTTCTTCGAGCTGGGCGGGCACTCACTGCTCGCCACCCAGGTGATCGCCCAGGTGCGCGAGGAGCTCGGCACCGACACGCCGCTGCGGGCCATCTTCGACGCCCCGACCCTGGCGGCGCTGGCCGCCCTGGTCGACGCCGACCGCACCAGCGGCGGACCGGCGGGCGAGCTGGCCCCGGTCCCCCGCCC
>JALYMX010000525.1 GCA_030773495.1 Actinomycetota bacterium
AGCGGCTCATCGACTGGGGCGTCGACGTCGTCTTCGGCCTGCCCGGCGACGGCATCAACGGGATCATGGAGGGCCTCCGCCGTCACAAGGACCGGATCCGCTTCGTCCTCGTGCATCACGAGGAGGCGGCCGCGTTCATGGCGACGGCGTACGCGAAGGCGACCGGGCGCCTCGGTGTGTGTCTCGCCACCTCGGGACCGGGCGGGCTGCATCTGCTCAACGGCCTGTACGACGCCAAGCTCGACCACGCGCCGGTGTTCGCCATCACCGGGATGATGGGCACCGCCCAGCTCGGAACCGGCATCCAACAGGAGGTCCACCTCGACCGCGTCTTCGAAGACATCGCTGACTACAACGAGCGGGTCAGCGTGCCGGTGTCGGTCCCGACGCTCGTCGACCTGGCGGCACGGACGGCGCTGTCCCGCCGGACGGTGGCGCACCTGACCTTCCCGGTCGACATCCAGGAAGCGGAACCCGACCTCGAGCCGTTCGAGGGCGGCCTCGGCGTCGCCCGCGCCCCCGACACCGCCGCGGTGTACCTGCCGTCGCCGACGGTGCCGTCGCAGTCGCAGCTCGAGCAGGCGGCGAGCGTGCTCAACGCCGGTGAGCGGGCGGCGCTGCTGGTCGGCGTGGGTGCGAAGGGAGCGGGACGCCAGGTGCTCGAAGTGGCGGAGCGGCTCGCTGCGCCGATCGTGAAGTCCCTGCCCGGCAAGGTGGTCGTGCCCGACGACCACCCGCTGACGTGCGGCGGCCTCGGCCTCCTCGGCACGCGACCGTCGATGACGGCGATGGAGGAGTGCGACACCCTCCTCATGGTCGGCACCAACTACCCCTACACGGCCTACCTGCCCGAGAAGGCCTGCGCGGTGCAGATCGAACTCGACCCCACCCGTGCCGGCAACCGCATGCCCACCGACGTGCCGTTGATCGGCGACGCCGCCGCGACGCTGCAGGCGCTCCTCCCGCTGCTCGACACCGACCGGGACCGGTCGTTCCTGGAGTCCATCCAAGAGCAGATGGGCGAGTGGCGAGCCGAGCTGGCCGCGCTCGAAGCGGCCGACCGCACACCGATCCAGCCGCAGTACCTGGCGCGCACCATCGACCGGCTCGCGGCGGACGACGCCATCCTTTGCACCGACTCCGGGACGATCGCCACCTGGTCGGCGCGGCACTTCGACATCCGCGGACGGCGCGAGTTCTACCTGTGCTCCAACCTCGCGTCGATGGCCTGCGGCCTGCCGTACGCGATCGCCGCGCAGGTCGCCAACCCCGGCCGTCAGGTCATCGCCTTCGTCGGCGACGGCGGCTTCGCCATGCTGATGGCCGAGTTCCTCACCGCGGCGCGCAACGGGCTGCCGATCACCGTCGTCGTCAACAACAACGGCGGCCTCGGCCAGATCCTGTGGGAGCAGATGGCCCTCGGCTATCCCGAGCACGGCGTGCGCTGGGAGCGGCCCGCCAACTTCGCGCCCTGGGCAGAAGCCTGCGGCGGCCTCGGCGTCCGCGTCGAGGACCCCGCCGACCTCGAAGGCGCTATCGCGTCGGCGCTCGCGTTCGACGGCCCTGCCCTGGTTGACGTCGCCGTCAACCCCGACGAACCGCCCATGCCACCGAAGGTCCGCTACGACCAGGCCAAGGGCTTCGCCGAATCGTTCCTGCGCGGCCAGCCGCGACGAGCCGCGATCGCGTCGAACCTGCTGCACGATCGGCTCGACCAGTGGAGGAACGCATGACCGGCTGGGATGGCTGGCCCTTCGCCCGCCTCTACCTGCTGCTCCTCGCCGTCGCTTTCCTCGTCGTCGGCGCCCAGGTGTTCCTCTACCACTGGCGCGCCGCGTTCCGGTCCAGGGCTATGTACGGCCCCGTCGTCATGGCCCCGATCATCGCCGCCGCGGGCGTCGCCGCGGCGATCGTGCGTAACGACGTCGTCGGCTGGGCCGCCGTGGCGGTCTTCGCCATCGGGCTGATCAACGGGCTGGTCGGCCTCGCCATGCACCTGCAGGGCACCGCCCGGCGCATCGGCGGTTTCACGCTGCGGAACCTGACGGCCGGGCCACCGCCACTGCTGCCCCTTGCGTTCGCCGCCCTCGCACTCACGGGCGGCCTCGCTGTCGTGTGGGAGGCGTGGTGAAGCCCCTCGACAAGCTCGGTCGCCGCGAGCGCGAGATCGTCGAGGAGCGCCGGACCAGCGTTGCTGGCGAGCAGCGACTCATCCACTTCGACGAACTGCACGAGCCGACGCTCCGAGCCTTCCTCGACCGTCTCCTGCCCGGCGTCCCTGCCCACGTCGATCTCGCCGCGTTCGTCGACCGGCACCTCGAGGAGCCACTCGGCCGCGGCGACCGCAAAGACGGCATGCCGCCGACCGCCGAGCTGATCCGCCAGAGCATCGACGCGTTCACCCGCGAGCGCTTCACCGAGCTCACCGGCGCCGAGCAGGGCAACGTCATCGGCCGCCTCCGCCACGGCGACCTCGGCGCGGAGGCCAAGGAGTTCATTGACCGTCTCCTCGACAAGGCACTCATGGGCTACCTCGCCCACCCCGACACCTGGGGGCGCATCGGGTTCAACGGCCCCGCCTACCCGCAGGGCTACGCCTGGATTGACGTCGAAGAGGTCGCCGCTCGCCACGACCGCAAGCCGGGATGGGACAAGCTGTGAACCGCCCGCCGATCCAACCCGCCGAGCTGCGGCGGATCATGCGTCGCCACGGGGGCACCGTCGACGCGCTCATCGTCGGCTCCGGGGCGGCCGGCGCCGTGCTCGCCAAGGAGCTCGCCGAAGGCGGCATGAGCGTCGTCGTGCTCGAAGCCGGCGAATGGCTCGACACGCGGCGCGACCTCGTCAACGACGAGCTGTCCATGCTTGGGCGGCTCGACTGGGACGACACCCGCATCACCGACGGCAACGACCCCCTGCGGCTCGGGCGCGTCAACACCGGCCGGGCCGTCGGCGGCACCACCGTCCACTACACGGCCATGGCGCTGCGGCTCGACCCGACCGACTTCCACATCACGTCGAGCGACGGCGTCGGCGTCGACTGGCCCTTCGACTACGACGAGCTCGCCCCCTACTACGCCGAGGTCGAACGCTTCCTCCCGGTGTCGGGGCCGCGGTCGTCGGTGTGGCCGTCCGGCGCGCCGTACCCCCACGGTGAGCTGCCGTGGTCGGCCAAGGACCACGTGCTCGGCCGCGGTCTCGACGCCGTCGGCTACCGCACCGAGATGACCCCGCACGCGATCGCCACCGGACCCGTCGACGGGCGCAGCGCTTGCATGTACTACGGGTTCTGCGCGGATGGCTGCAAGAGCGACGCCAAAGGCGCGGCCAACGTCAACTACATCCCTCGCGCCGTCGCCGCCGGCGCCGAGATCCGACCCGGCTGCTTCGCCGTCCGCATCGAAACCGCCGGCGGGCGTGTCACCGGGGTCACCTACCTCGAGGACGGCGAGGAGAAGTTCCAGTCCGCCGAGCGGGTGCTCGTGTGCTGTTACGCCATCGAGACACCGCGGCTGCTGCTCAACTCCGGCAAGCTCGCCAACTCCTCCGACCAGGTCGGCCGCAACCTCATGGTCCACTCCGGCCCCATCGTCTACGGCCGCTTCGAGCGACCCCTCGACAGCTTTGTCACCCCGCCGGTCGGGATCATGACCCGCGACCCCTACGGCACCCAGGCCGGTCGCGACTTCGTCCGCGGGTGGCTGTGGAACACCTACGCCCAGTTCCCGATCAACTTCGCCACCTCTCTCGTCGCGTCGAACCCCGACCTGTGGGGCCAGGACCTGATGGACGTGGTCGACGAGTACTGCCGCTGGGGCCTGCTCGCCAGCCTCGGCGAGGTCCTCCCGAAACCCGACAACCGCGTCACCCTCGCCGAGGAGACCGACGCCAACGGCGTCCCGGTCGCCAAGGTCACCTTCTCCTACGGCGACAACGACCGCGCCCTCATCGAGGCCATCAAGCAAGACGGCGCGCGCATCATGGACGCAGCCGGCGCCGAGCGGATCCTGTTCAACGACGGCAACCACCACCTGCTCGGCAGCTGCCGCATGGGCACCGACCCCGCCACCTCGGTCGTGGACCCCGACTGCCGCGCCCACGACATCCCGAACCTGTGGATCTGCGACGGCTCGGTGTTCCCGACCGTCGGCGCGGTCAACCCGAGCCTGACCATCCAGGCCATCGCCACCCGCACGGCACGGAAGGTGGTCGGCCGCGCATGACCGCCACCGCCGCTGCGCTCCTCCCGCCACCACTGGACGGTGTCGACGTCACAGCCGCCTACGCGCCACGACCCTCGGGGATGTCGCGGCCGTTCCTGCGCATCAACATGATCACGAGCGTCGATGGCGCCATCACCGTCGACGGTCGATCCGGCGGGCTTGGCGGGCGCGCCGACCGGCGGCTGTTCCAGCAGCTGCGCGCCGAAGCCGACGTCGTCCTCGTCGGCGCCGGCACCGTGCGCTCCGAGCAGTACGGGCCGGCCGAGCTCCCCCCCGAGCTGCGATCGGCGCGGACCGACCGCGGGCAGGCGCAGACACCTGCGATCGCCGTCGTCACCCGCTCCTGCGACCTCGACCCCAGCAGCCGCCTCTTCACCCAGTCTGATCAGCGGCCGATTGTCGTCACGGCGGCCAGCGCACCACGCGATCGGCTCGACCGTCTCCGCTCGGCCGCTGACGTCATCGTCGCCGGCCAGGACCGGGTCGATCTCTCCGCTGCGCTCTCCGCCCTCGCCCGTCGCGGCGCCCGGTCGGTGATCGTCGAAGGCGGCCCCCGCCTCAACGCAGATCTGATCACCTCGGGGCTCGCCGACGAGCTGTGCCTTACGCTCGCCCCCTGCCTCGTCGGCGGCGACGGGCCGTCCATCGCTGCGCTGCCGCCCTCACCCCGGCGACTGCGCCTCCTGTCGACCCTCGAGGCCGGCGGCTACCTGTTCCTCCGCTACGCGCTCGACCCCCACGCCAAAGGCGACGCGTCATGACCAGCACCGTTGCCACGGCCGCTGCCCACGACGTCGAGCGGACCAGCGACTCCCGAACGTTGCGAGATCTCGCCAAGTTCACGGGCGCGGTCGCCCTGCTCGCCATCCTCTCCGACGCCGCCGTCGGCCACGCGCTGTTGTGGGAGAACGACCCGTACTGGACCTACTGGATCACCAAGACGTTCCTCATCGCCACCGTCTTAGCTTAGGTCTCGGCACCGCGTGGCTCGGCACCGGCTCGGCCGCCGTGCGGTGATCACCGCAGTCCACGCCCTGATCCTCACCGTCTACTACTGGTCGCTCTCACCGATCGCGCTGCCCTCGCACCCCGAGTGGCTCGACCTGCAACACACCTGGGTGACCGGCCTGCCCGTCCACTTCGGCGTCATCTACCTCGGCTACCTCGCCGCGCTCTGGCTGTCGCAACGGCGCGATCGCGCTGCCTCCCGACCGGACACCGAATCCGCTACTCCGGCCGCACACGCGACCCGGGCGCTGGCCGTCGGTGTCGCGATCGCGATCGTCGGCAGCTTCCTCGAGGCGCTCGCTGTCGGCAAGTTCCCCGGCGTGACGTGGTTCGTGATGCGGATCCTCATCACGGTGCCGTTCGTGCCCGCTTGGTGGGCCGCGGCCGGACGCGACCGGGCCTCCGCCGTAGGAGGCGGGATCACCCTCGCCTTCATCCTCGCCACTTACTGCCTGGAGGGTGCGCTCTCCAAGCGCGACCGTGCCCGGTTCGGGGCCCACCTGGCTCGGTGCCCCCGCTGCACCAGGTACCTGGCGCGGATGCAGGCGGCGATCACCGCCCTGGGGCGGGTGGAGCCCGAGGCGCTGGCGCCAGAGGCGGGGGACGAGCTGGTGGCGCGCTACCGCCGCTGGAAGAGCGCATAACCGAAAGGGGTACGTCGCCCGAGGACCGTGTTTCGGGGTAGGTCCTGCCGGACTTACTGGGTCGCGCGTACGGGGGGTGCATCCAGCAGCTCGGGCACCATGACAACAAGGGGTTGGCATGACGTAACCGAGCGACAAGCTGAGGGCAGCCAGCCGGTGCGAGTCCGGCCCGGGAAGACGCCAAGGTCCCCGGTAGTGAGGCCCCCGTGCGTGGTCAGAGGCCGGGTGCGAAGCGGGGCGGAGCAACTGGCCAGTCCGCAACATCACGTGAAGCCTGCAGCGTCGTTACGCCGGTCCGTCGAATGACGGACGAGGAGGAGCCGAGCCTGTTCCCTAAGGGCGAAGGCCACGGAAGGCACCTCGGATCTTGGAGCGGGTGCCGAAGGACCTCCCGGCGCAGGGGGCGTGGAATGGTCAGAAGGTTGTCCTCGGAACTGGAGAGGCCCTCCTCGGCCCCGGGTCTGCGGCCCGGGAAGCAGTCCTGCCTATAACCGGTGACCCCGGGAAGTGGCAGGCGGCCGAGAGGGAGTCGGAGGGGGCCGTAGTAGCGACGACGGTCGGGACAACACAACCCGGCCCGAGCGAAGGGCCCCTGCTTCACCGGTGCACGACAAGGAGCGGAGGAACCCTGATGAGTGCCGAGCGATCGGCTAGGACCGTCAGCGACGCCGAAGGCGTCGACCGCGTTCGAGCCCTTCTCGAGTTCCTTCTCGAACGAGAGCGGACGGTGTCTGAGTACGTCGAGCAGTCGGTCTTTCACCAGGTCGTGCTGCACTTCGGCAAGAGCGTCCTGCGACTGCCCGCCTTCACCGAGCCCCACCTTCACGCGCTCTGCAGCGGTGCCCCTGTTCGCAGTGAAGACCTGCCTCCAGGCCTTGACGACCGGGGCAAGTTGGTGCTCATGCGGCGCTTGCTCCGGGAAGGGCTGTTGGACGTACTGGATTGGGCCTCGTGACCGACGCTCCCGGTCAGCCCGCAGGTGCCGCCTCCGCATCTCCTTATAAGGTCGCGAACCACCTAGCGTCGGGGATGGCGACGACGACGACCCGCCCAACCTCGTGCTCCACACCTGCGCTCGACCACCGGCGAGGTGTCCCAATAACGCGGACCACCAGGTCGCGCGCAGAATCCCCGTGGGTGCCGGTCAGGGACGCTCGCGGAGGGTCGACGACCCACTCGGTATCCGGCGCGATGCGCTGCGAAGCTGCACGATAACGCCCGCTCAATAATCCGGTGACCTGCTCCCCGAAGAACACCCCTATCGGCGCGTAGGGATCTCCGGGAGGCCCAACTCCCATGTCGCGCCGAACGCGCTTTCCAGCTCAGAGATTGCGCTGTCCTCGCGAACGCGTAGCCCACTGCCGCGGCCCCCAACCATTCTCGACTACCTTC
>JALYMX010000526.1 GCA_030773495.1 Actinomycetota bacterium
GCTCCAGGGGGAGATGCGCGAGGAGATGGACAACACCATCGCCGCCGCCGGCACCGCCGGGTCCTCCCTGCGGCGCCGGTCCCGCCGCCGGCGCTCACCGGCCCGCCCCACCTGACCGGCGGCGTCCTCAGCGCGGGTGGGCCCGGGACTGCCGCTCCCACCGCCGCGCCGCCACCGTGTCGAGGCGGCGCAGCATCACGGCGTTGCGCAGCCGCATCACGGCGTCGAACGCCGCGTTCCACAGCTTGGCCAGGGGGCCATCCACGGCGTGCTCCTCGACCTCCACCTCGGTCCCCTGCCCCGCCGGGTGGAGCGAGAAGGCCACGCGGTTCACGCACAGCGGGCCCATGTGGGCCCGCAGCACCAGGCGCCGGCCCTCCTCCACCTCCACCACGCGGGTGAGGTCGCGCAGGATGAACGGACCGACCCCGAGGGTGTGGTGGAACACCGAGCCGACCTCCGGCCAGGTGGGCTCGAAACGCCGGATCCGCTTGGTCCCCACCACGAAGTCGGCGTAGGTACCGGGGTCGGACAGGACGGCGAACACCGCCCCGGGTGGCGCGGTCAGGATGGCGCGGTTGACTGCCATCCCGCTACCTCTGCCCGAGGGCGGCCCGGGCCAGGGCGTCCTCGGCACGACTGGGCAGGAGGGCGTGGACGAGCTCGATGACCGGGGCGTCGGCGCCCACCCGGTAGTGCGAGCGCGGCCGCCCGGCGGTGAGGGCGTCGCCCACCACCTGGGCCACCGCCATGGGTTCACCGAAGAACGGGCGGGACGCGTGCAGGAGGCGGAGGGCCCGGTCGTACCGTCCCGGGAGGGCGGAGTGGGGGCGCCGGCGAACCAGGTCGCGGCGGGCCTTGTCCCAGATGCCAGTGCGGATCCCGCCGGGCTCCACGAGGACGACGTCCACGCCGTCAGCTGCCACCTCGCGCCGCAGCGCGTCGCTGACGGCCGACAGGGCGTGCTTGCACGCCTGGTACCACCCGGTCATCGCCGCCGTGGCGTGGGCGGTCACCGAGGAGATGTTGACGATCCTCCCGTCGCCCCGCCGGCGCATGCCGGGGAGCGCCAGCGCGGCCAGCCGCATGGGCGCGATGACCATGGTGTCGAGCTGGCGCCGCGCCTCCTCGGGGGGGACGTCGACCACCTGGCCCACGTTCATGTAGCCGGCGTTGTTCACCACCGCCCACGGCTCGACCCGGGCCACGAGGGCCTCGCAGCGGGCCACGTCGGTCACGTCGGCCACCACCGCCTCCACGCCGAGCCCGGCGTCGGACGCCGCCGTGGTCAACGACTCCGCCTGGTCCTCCGAGCGCGCCGTGCCGACCACTCGAAAGCCGAGCCGGGCCAGGTGGAAGGCGGTGTCGAGGCCGATGCCCGAATTGGCCCCGGTGACGAGGACCGAACGGACCACCCCGGCTGTGTACCCCCCGCTCGGGCCGGCGACTCGCCCGGCAGATTCCGGGAGATGGCGCTGCGCCGGTACTGGCTGGTGTGCGCCGGCCTGGTCGCCGCCATGCTCGCCGTGTTCGGGCTGGCCGAGGCCGTCGGCGTCCCCGTGCTCACCGACGCCGAGCCGCTGCCCCGCGACGGCACGGCACTGCTGGTGGGCCATCTCGTGGTGGCCCTGTTCGGTGACGAGGCGCCCATGACGGCGCCGCCGGGGCCGCCGGCCGGGGGGGCCTCGTCAGCATCGATCCCGCCGGCTGGGTCGCCCACCCGGTGGAGGCGGGGCCCTTCGCCCGCCCCATCGATGTGCGATTCAGCCCCGACGGCGTGCTCCACGTGCTCGACTTCGGGCGCTTCGGATGACGGCGGCCGGCGTGGAGGCCGAGCCGGGCACCGGCAAGCTCTACCGCCTGACGCCCGGCTGACCCGAATCTGGAGTACATGGCGGGCGTTTTCGGCCCGGTATGTACTCCAGAGGGAGGATGGGGGCCGCCGTCACTCGCGCTGCTGGCGCTGGGCCCGGCGACGGCAGCTGGCTACGGGAGGGCGCCCAGGAAGGCCTCCTCCACCCGCTCGGGCGGCACGGCGCCGAGGGGCAGCACGGAGGCGGCCAGCTCGGCAGCGACGGCCGCCCGCCCGTCCTCCACGCCGAGGGCGGCCAGCAGCGGGACGGGGTCCCAGGCCAGGGGCAGCGCGCACTGGAACAGCGCGCCCTCCCTGGTCCGCCGCTGCGCCAGGCCCACCACCTTGCGCCCGCCCACGGTGACCTCGCCTGGGCCGAGGCCGGCGAAGCACACCATGGCCGACCAGGCCGAGGCCACCAGCCCGCCGCGGTGCACGACGCCGCCGGCGCCGCCGGCCAGCCCGAGGG
>JALYMX010000527.1 GCA_030773495.1 Actinomycetota bacterium
AGGGCGCCGACCACGGCGGCCGCCGGCACCGGCTCGCCGTCGCCCACCAGCCGCAGCGTTTCGGCCACCGCGGGGCTGCGGGCGGCGTCGGGGGAGACGGTGGCGCCGTCGTTGCGCACCCGGGCCAACCCGAGGGGCACCAGGTAGCCCTCGACGAGCGAGCGGAGCTGGCCTCGGGCGACGGCCGCGGGGCCCAGGCGGCCGGCGGCGATGACGTCCTGCACCAGCTGGCGCACCAGGCGCTCGCCGACCAGCTCACCCCGGGGCGCCACCTCGCGGTGGCGGGGGTGGAGGCCGGCGAGCAGGGGATCGGCCAGCCGGGCCAGCTGGCGCTCGAAGGCCAGGCCGGCGAGGGACGGGAGGTCGGCGCCACCACGAGCCGGGTAGTGCACCCGGCCCTCGAAGTAGGCGCGGCGCAGGATCTCGCGGGCCACGGCGGCGTCGGCCTCGGCGGCCCGTTCCAGCACCTCGACGAGGTCGTCGCGGCCCTCGGCTCGGCTGGCCCGGAGAACGAGGCGGCGGGCATGGACGGCGAGGAGGGCGTCGCGCTCGTCGGGGCGCAGGGCGTCGGGCACCCAGACGGCCAGCCGGTCGGTGGCGCTCACCAGCGACGCCGCCCGCTCGGCGGCCGCGGCGGCCTCGTGCAGCTCGATCTCGCCCACCAGGAGGCACCCTGTCGCCCCCGCCGAGCGGGCCTGGGCGGCCAGCCGCACGGCCTCGTCGGGCGTCAGCTCGAGCACCCGCACGGTGCCCACCAGGACGGCGCGAAGGGTGTTCTGCCACAGGACCTCCCGCCGGGAGGTGCCCAGCTCGCCGAGCAGCTGGAGGGGCAGGGCGGGCGACGACCCGAGCTCGACGAGGGTGGCCACCAGGCGGCGGTCGCCGGGCGCCACCTCGGCCCGGGCCTGGGCCACCCTGGTGGCGGCGACGAGGGAGGCGTCCGCCTCCGGCTCGACGGTGTAGGTGGGCGGCGGGCCGGGCTTGGTCACCACGTAGGCGCCCCGGTCGACGAGCGGCTCGAGGATGGCCTGCTCGAGGTAGGCGGCGTTGGCCGCCGGGTCGAGGTCGCTCACGCGGGCGAGGAGCATGAAGGCCAGCTCGGCTGCCGTTCGCGGCCGCTCCAGCGCCGACGCGGCCAGCAGGCAGAGGAGCTTCACCGTGCGCAGGGCCAGCTGGCGGTCGTCGGCGTCGACCAGCTCCTCGACGGCGCGCTCGTAGTAGGGCACCACCGTGTCGGCCAGGCGCGAGCTCTCGCTGCGCTCGTGCAGCCGCCCGCGGAAGTGGTCGAACACCTCGTCGGGGGTGACCAGCTCGGCGCAGTCGCGCCCGAGGCTGTCCCGCAGGCGCCGGCAGATGAAGTCCACCACGCCCCGCTGCTGGGACAGGAGGAAGCGCAGCCCCTCGAGCACGGCCAGCGTCTCGGGGTGCAGCGGGTAGCTGCGGGCGAAGCGGTCGCGGTCGACCCGGCTGGCCGGGAAGGCCCTGCTCACCTCGGCCCACGCCTGCTCCACCCAGCGCTCGGCTCCGGGGCGCAGCCGCACCAGGCGGCCCCGCACCAGGTCCTCCACATGGCGCATGGAGAGGGTGAGGCTGGGGCCGTAGCGGTCCCGGATGCGGGACAGCTCGCGCTGGCTGACGTTGGCGACCTCCTCGATGCTCTCCTGGAGGGCGCCGAGCACGACGACGGGGCGGGTGCGGGCCCACTCGCCGAGGAACTGCAGGAACCGCAGGTCCTCGGTGAGCGCCGGCCCCTGCTTGGCCCGCAGGAACTCGCTCAGCTCGTCGAGCAGCACCACCACGCCGGCGCGGCCGGCCTCGTGGGCGGCGGCAAGGAAGCCGTCCCACGCCGCCAACCGGTCGGTCCCGGCCTCCGGCGCCGGCTGGCCGAGCGCCCGCCACGCCCGCTCGCCCACCACGTCCTCGAGCCCGGCGCCCGCCCGGTACTCGACGAGTGGGACGGCCACGGCGGCGGACGGCCGGGCCGCCTCCGCCAGCTGGCGCAGCCGGCTGTCCCATCCGGGCAGGCGGACCGAGGCGGACGGTGCGGAGAGGACCTCGCCCACGGCGGCGAGGAAGTGGGACTTGCCCGACCCGAAGGGGCCCACGACGAAGAAACCGGCGCCGCTGGTGGACGACGCGGCCTCGAGGACGGCGGTCAGGCTGGCGACCACGTCGCCGGTGAGGACCAGCTCGGCCAGGCGCCCGGCGGTCCCGTCCAGCCGCACCACGGTGTCGACGTCGGCGACGTCGACCAGCTCGGCGAGGGTGGGGCGGGTCACGGAGCGGTGTCGGCCGCCGGGAGCTTGCGCAGCGCCCCGTAGAAGGCGCCGCGGCGGCTGCCGGCCCGGGGCAACGCCTCCTCCAGTGTGCGGCGCAGCTCCTCGAACGCCGCCCGCTCTCGTTGCAGGCTCACGTAGGAGCTGAACACGTACCGGTCCTCGGGGTCGGCGGCCAGGCAGGCGCCCAGCACGGCGGCCGCCTCCTCCAGCTTCCCGGCCTTGCGCAGCGCGAAGCCCTCCTGCTTGCGGGCGAACAGGTCGCCGGCCCGGGCCCGTCGCCCCCACGCTCGAGCCGCTTCCTCGTCGTCACCCTGCTGGCTGCGCAGACGGGCCAGCACGCCGAGCAGGTGGCGGTTGTCCCGCCCGGCGGTCTTGAGGAGCACCTGGACCTGTCGCTCGCGCCCGTCGGGCGGGAGGCGCAGGAGCCGGGCCTCGACGAGCTTGGCGTAGGCCCACTGGTCGTCCGGCGCCTGCTCGTGGGCCCTCGCGTACATGGCCTCGGCGTCGTCCAGCCGCTCCTCGCGCAGGGCGATGTCGCCGAGGACGACCCACGCGGCAGCGGCGGTCGGGTCGCGCTCGACCGCTTGCGCGGCCGTCCCCCGGGCGCCGTCGAGGTCCCCCACCCGCAGCCGGCAGCGGGCCAGCTGCACGAGCGGCCACGGGCCGTCGTCGCCGAGGGCGCTGGCGTCCTGGTAATGGCGGGCGGCGTCCTTCCAGCGGCCGGCCTTGTAGGACAGGTCCCCCCGCAGCCGGGCGGTGAACCGGGTGGTGCCGGCCGCCGCCTCGGCGCGGTCGAGGGCGCCCGCCGCCTCCTCCAGCCGTCCCCGCTTGAGCTGCACCTCGGCCAGCTGGGCCAGGGCCACCGGGTGCGAGGGGGATCGGCTGAGGATCCCCTCGAGGGCGATCACCGCCCCGTCGAAGTCCCCCGAGCGCTTGAGGGCGAGCGCCTGGTCGAGCGCCGGCGTCGACACGCGGCGAGCCTACGCCAGCGAGGTAGGCGGCTCGCCCCGTTCGCTCGGCTGCTGCGCCGGGCGGCACGAGGTGGACCGCTGTCTGTTCGAACAGGGCGTGGCACCGAGCAGACGCCGGCCCTCGGCACACCGGCCTGGGGAGCCAGCGGGCGGGCAACCGCTACGGCGTGCACCCGGACAAGGTGCGAGCGCCGTGGCGCGGCGAGGTCTTCGTTGTCCACGGCGGCCACGCCGCCCGGTGGCGGGTTCGGCCGCCGGCCGGCTGACTCGCTCGCTACCGTGGGACGAGTAGTGGGACGGCAGGAGGGCCCGTGGCTCGAACGCACGTCGTTCTGTCCGACGAGGTCATCGCCGCCATCGACGAGCGGGTCGGCGAGCGCGGCCGCAGCGGCTTCTTGGAGGAGGCGGCCCGCGAGAAGCTCGAGCGGCTCGCCCTCGAAGCGGCCATCCGTGCCGGCGCGGGACTGCTGAAGGACGAGGACTACCCCCATTGGCGGGACACCGAGTCGGTCAAGGAGTGGGTGCGGACTTCGCGGTG
>JALYMX010000528.1 GCA_030773495.1 Actinomycetota bacterium
CCCTGACTCCCGCCGTCGCCTAACCCGCGACCTCGCTCGTCGTGAGTATCGGCGCTGGCGCGCCGATCCGCTGGCGCGCGCCCAGCCGGTTGCCCACTTACGAACTTTTCACCTCAGCGGGCCGAAAACCCCCGCTATGTACTCGGGACGGCGGGTGGGGCCGGCGGGGACGGCGTCAGCCGGCGGCGTACGCCTCGGCGTGGCCGCGGACGACGACGCCGTTCAGCGTCGAGAACCGCAGGGCGGCCAGGCCGGCGTCGTTGAACATCAGCGTGCAGGGCGTCGGGTCGCCGGACGATCGTGCCAGCAGTCCCTCGACGCAGTTGGCGTAGTGGTGGTGGGCGCCGAGCAGGTGGCCGATCTCGTGGGCGGCGATCTTGGCGGCGAGGAGCGGCGTGATGGCCGGGGAGGCGGCCGGCGCCTCGCTGACGGAGAAGGCCTGGTCGGCAAAGGCCACGCCGCCGATGCAGGCCGCCGCACCGCCCACCGCATCGGTGCCGAGCGCCTCGATGTCCTTGCCCGTGACGACGTGCACCACGTCGACGCCTGGCGGGCGCCTCCCGCCCACCGCGGCCGTCGACTGCTCGATCAGCCCGAACGCCGACCGCCCGGTGAACGAGACCTCGCGGAAGGTGGTGACGAGGGTGATCCCGAGCGGGGCGTAGGCCCGCGCTGCCGTGCCCATCACCGACGCCGCCTCGTGGAGCGCGACGCCGTCGGTGAGGACGAGGGCGTCGAGGCGGATGTCGTCGCCGCCCAGCGCGAGCGCCCCGGGGACGGCCTGCAGGCACTCGGGGATGTGGCCGATCTCGAAGGCGGGGCCGGCGGGCGGCGCCGCCGATGGACGGAGCAGCCCGGCCGATGCCGCCGGAACGGCCAGCGCCAGCACGGCCGCCGCGGCGAGGATGACGGGAAACCGGAGAATGACGAACATGTCGCGAAGGGTAGGCCCGGCCAGCGCCGCTGCCTACCCCTCCCGGTCAGAACGTGACGGTGGCGTCCGCCTCCGCCACCAGGCCGGCGGCGTGCGTCGGCGTCGTCCACCGCCCGTTCAGCGGGCCAGGCCGGGCAGCCCGTCGATGCTCCGTGCGTTCTTCTGCGCCTGGTACGCGGCGAGGCCGGCCGGGCCCTTGCGCCGCGCCCACTGGTCCAGTGTGGGCCGCTCGCCGTCGAAGCGCAGGAGGGGCACGCCGTAGCCGCACGAGTCGGACACCCGCTCCACGTCCACCCTGATCACCGACCGGGTGCCAGGCCGTGGCGGGAAGGCGGCGGCCAGCTCGGGGAACCGCCCGTCGTCGGGCAGCACCGCCTCGCCGCGCCCGTGCAGCCGCACGATGCGGGGCGGCCCCTCGAAGGCGCAGAACATCACCACGATGCGCCCGTTCTCCTGCAGGTGGGCGATGGTCTCGACCCCGCTGCCCGTGAGGTCGAGGTAGGCCACCGTGCGCCCGTCGAGGACGGCGAACGTGTCGGCCAGGCCCTTGGGCGACAGGTTGAGGTGGCCGTCGTCGGCACGGGGCGCGGTGGCCACGAAGAACACGTGCTGCGCCTGCAGCCACGCCGCCAGCCGCTCGTCGATCCCCTCGTGGACCTTGCCCACGCGGCCAGTCTCCTACGATCCGCTCCGCCATGGAAGCAGGCGGGGCAGGCGCCGGCGCCGACCCGGCGTGGGAGCGGCGCCACCCGGACGACGACGAGTGGTGGTGGTTCGACTTCTGGACGCCCGACGGCTCGCTCGGCGGCTTCGTGGGGCTCACGCTGTGGGCGTCGCGGCGGCCGGCGTGGTACTGGGCGGCGCTGGTCGGCCAGGGCCGCCCGTACCTCCTGGTGCGCGAGCTTGAGGTCGCCCCGCCCCGCTCGCCCGCCTCGCGGGAGGTGCGGGCCGACGGGCTGTGGGCCGACGTCAACTGCGAGACCGCCCTCGACCACTGGTCGGTCGGTCTCGAGGCCTTCGCCGTGGCCCTCGACGACCCCGAGGAGGCCCTCGGTGCCGAGCGGGGCGACCGGACCGGGCTCGGGCTGGACCTCGAGTGGGAGGCGGCGGACGGCGTCCTCGGTGGCGCCGGGGCGTACGAGCAGCCGTGCACGGTGCACGGCGAGATCCTGGTCGGGGCCGGCCGACGGGTGGAGAGCGTCGATCTCGACGGCCTGGGGTGGAGGCGGCACGGGTGGGGGCGGCTCGAGTGGTGGGCGCCCCGCGCCTGGTTGGGCGGGTTCGTGGACGGCGGGGGGCCCCAC